>JACMMN010000457.1 GCA_014379075.1 Pyrinomonadaceae bacterium
CGAGGCGGAATGAGTTGAAAGATAGGTGCGGAGCTTCGACGCCCAAATTTCTACTAAATCATATCCCGCTTGCCCGGCGGCAAGGATATCGGTTGTGAGATCGGCGTGCATCGTCGTGGCGCCGTTTAGTGCGATCTTCATCTTGTATCGACTCCAAAAAGTTGTGAAAGTAAATGAAAGTAAACAAAAGTTTAACATGAACATCAGTTAGGGCAGAAACACTACCTGTAGGGAGTGTCTGCCCTGACGGCAACGCTTGTGGTTGCCCTCGCGTCTAATTATCGGGTAAGCTAACCGTGCTGCCTATTTTCTCCGCATTACCAATATGAAAAGAATTTTTATCACCGTTTTCGTGCTTTTGCTTTCATTTTCGACCGCTATTGCTCAAACTTCCGACGCCGCACTGAGACGCATTACCGAACAGGATAGTTCGGCCCGCGATACGGCCGGCAAACTGCAAACTCTGTCCGCCGCCGAACATCTTGCTAGAGCCGAAACATATTCCGCCAACCGGCTTTTCCCTCAGGCCCGTGAGCATTGGCAAAAGGTGTTCGACAACTACCCAGAAGATGCCGGAATGCCCAAGGCGTTGTTCGGTACCGCTCGTTCATATATGTGGGAACGCGAGTACGGAAAGGCGGTCGAGTGGTTTAACAAACTGACAAAGGATTTTCCGCACACAAAAGACGGGCGTGAAGGTTTAGCATTCAAGGGCGCCTCGCTTATCCGCGACGGTAAGAACTTGGATGCGGCGAAGGTTTACGCACAGTATGTCGCGATGTTTCCCGACGGCGAAAAGATCGAGTCGGCCCACCTGAACATCATCGACGCCTACCGCGAAGCGGGAAAATACACGGAAGCTGAACAATGGGTGGACAAGTCAATTCGGGCCTTCCCGCGCACGCCTACGGAAGCAAACGCGCGGCAGGCTCTCCTGCGGATGAAAATTCATCAGAGCGATTGGAACGGTGCGGTTGCGGCAGCCGATTCCTTACTTGCTGCAGGAATCTTTGCCCGATCGATGACAACTGCGGACGAAGCTAGATTTTTGAAGGCGATGGCACTGGAAAAGGCGGGAAAAAAGGCGGAAGCAAATGAGGTTTACGCTTCGATCCCGAACGGCATTAATTCGTATTACGGCGGCCTTGCCGCGGAACGCATCGCAGGCGGATCGCAGGTAAGGAAAATCGGTGCCGTAACACCGAAGCTTTATGCGGATTATCCGGTCTTGTATCGAACCGAGCTGATACGGCAAGCCCGTCCGAAGAAGATCGACCCCCGTTTCCTGCTCGCGATCATGAAACAGGAAAGCGTTTTCAAAGCAGGTGCAAAATCTCCGGCGGGTGCACGCGGACTGCTCCAATTTGTTTTCGACACGGCTCTAAAATATAACAAGGAAGCCGGTTATCCGAATCTTCAGCCCGACGACCTTTACAAACCTGAGATAAGCATCGCGCTCGGCAGCGTTTATGTCGCGGAATTGAAAGATGAGTTCGGCGGGCTGTACGAAGCGATCGCGGCAAGCTATAACGGCGGCGAGGACAATGCGGCCCGCTGGCTGAACCGGAGCAAGCCTAAAGAAGCCGGAATTTTCGCCGCGGAAGTCGGGTTTGCCGAAACAAAGAATTATGTCTTTAAGGTGATGAATAATTATCGCATATACCGCGAACTTTACACCGAAGACCTGCAGCGTCGATAAGGGTGAAATAAATCCGTGCAGCGGACTTGCGAAACGGTTCTTTTTTGTTATAGTAATTTCTGATAACGTCGGGCCCCAAAACCCGGTGATATCAAATTGGAAAAGACGCTTTGAACGTAGTGGGAGACGTTCCTTGCGTCTTTTCCGCGCTTTGTTCAAACTAAAGAAGAAAATCAGCCGTAAAAGAGCGCTCAAAAGCATTCAGTTTGAGCTTTTTGTACCTTTTTTGCGGCTACTCTGCCCTATTCTTCCCAATCACCCTGGCCTTGGCGCTCGACATGATAGCCGACTTCTTCTAAATGCTTGTGAACATCGCGTCCGTGCGGCTCATCCCGAACCTCGAGGATCATTTCTATGCCTACGCGGCCCAGAGGGGCGAGCCAAATCGCACGTTGATGATAGACTTCAACAACATTCGCTCCGGTCTCAGCGACGTGATTAAGCATCGCCGCGAGTGTTCCGGGACGGTCGAGTACCAGCAGTTTCATTATGATATAACGGCCCTGACGCACCAGGACCTGCTCGATAATGCGGGCGAGCAGGTTGCCGTCGATATTGCCGCCGCAAAGGATCGCACAGACCTTGTCGTTCGGTTCCAGGTCGATCTTTTTAGCGAGAAGCGCCGCGACACCGGCGGCGCCCGCACCTTCAACGACCAAGTGTGAATTTTGCACGCAATGAAATATGCCGAGAGCTATCTCCTCTTCCGAAACCTCCACTACTTCATCGACAAATTCCCGGATGATCGGCAACGTTTTCTCGCCGGGGCTTTTGACGGCAATGCCGTCGGCTATGGTCGGCTGGTATTCGATCTCGGTCGGCGTTCCTGCATTTAACGACCTATTGACGGCGGCGTAATTTGCGGCCTGAACCCCGATAACACGAACGCCGCGCATAAAACTTTTGGCCGCAATGGCAATGCCGGAAATAAGTCCACCGCCGCCTATCGGAACAACGATCACATTTACTTCCGGCAGTTCTTCAGCGATCTCCAGGCCGATCGTTCCCTGCCCCGCTATGACAAGTTCATCGTCGAATGCATGAACATATGTGTAACCTTTTTCTTCCTGAAGCCGGCGTGAGTAGGCGAAAGATTCATCAAAGGTCGCTCCTTTTAAAATAACCTCGGCTCCCTGTGCTTTTGTCGCAACGACCTTGGTCAAAGGAGCAAATTCAGGGAGGACGATTGTGGCTTTGATATTATTCAGCCTTGCAGCTAGAGCTACGCCCTGGGCATGATTCCCAGCCGAAGCGGCAACGACACCCCGTTTTTTTTCATCGTCGGAAAGCCGGGCAATCTTGTTGTATGCCCCGCGGACTTTGAACGAACCGCTTCGCTGCAGGCATTCCGCTTTGAGATAGGCCTGTGCTCCGATCTCGTTCGAGAGTTTTTCGTCGGAAATTATCGGTGTCGGGTTAATTATCCCTTGTAGGATCGAACGAGCGTCTTCGATATCGGAAAGTTTCACGGCCATAGTTCGGAAAGTATAAGACAAAGCACCTTGAATGCCAAAAATATCCAAACGTTTGTAGCTCCGCCTTCAGGCCGCGAATGGTTGACTCAAGACGCTGCCTGAAGGCGGAACTACAAACGAAAGGGCGGCACCGGATTTCAGCAAAGGCTTGAAATGAGCGGATGATTGTAAGATTACGGCGGATAGAAAGATATGAAACTGAACTTTCGTCCGGCGCCGGTTTTGATTGTCAAAACTTCGATCCTATTTATTTATCAAAATTGTTCGTTCTCGTTATTCCAACAATTAACGCGAGAAAGCTGTCGATTTCATATCACGATATTTTTGATAACGACAAATTTTCAATATTGTGCCAAAATGTTTCGCATACACAGTTCTTTTTCTGGAGGAAACAAATGGAGTTAATTGGCGGCGTCGGACTTCTTTTCTTGCTCTTTTTGGGAATCGCTCTTTTGACGGTTGCATGGAAAACGATCAAGATCGTTCCCCAATCTAGTGTCCTGCTTATTGAACGTCTCGGACGTTTTCACCGTGTCGCGTCGAGCGGCCTGAATATCATAGTTCCCTTTTTCGAATCTCCGCGTTCATTTTACTGGACAAACGTGCGGCCAGGAACTACGTCGATCGACCTACGCGAGCAATTCATCGATCTGCCGCCGCAGCCCGTTATTACCAGGGATAACGTTACGATTGCCGTCGATTCCGTCGTTTATTGGCAGATCACCGATCCTATAAAATCGGTGTACGAGGTGAACGATCTCGTTGGCGGCCTAGTGCAGATGACTATAACCGGCATGCGTTCCGTGATGGGCGAAATGGATCTCGACCACACTCTTTCCAACCGTGATCAGATCAACGCAAAACTCCGCCTAATTCTGGATGAAGCGACCGATAAATGGGGTGTTAAGGTCACTCGCGTCGATGTAAAAAACATCAACCCGCCGGAAGATGTCCGCATCACGATGGAAAAACAGATGACCGCTGAAAGAAACCGTCGTGCTTTAATTTTAACCGCTGAAGGCGATAAGCAGGCAGCGATCACGCGTGCCGAGGGTGAAAAGCAGGCTTCTGTTACGCGTTCGGAAGGTGAAAAGGAATCGGCAATTCTTGCCGCCGACGGTGCCGCCCAAGCGAGGTTAAAAGCGGCTTCCGCTGACGCTCAAGCGATTGCCCAAATTTCCCAGATCATCGGGAATGCCGAGCAAACGACACAGTACCTGCTGACATCCCGCTACATCGAATCGCTTCGGGATATGACGCGCACGCAGAACGCCAAAGTGATATTTATGCCGATGGAAACATCGTCCATGCTTTCCAGCATCGGTGCGATAAAGGAAGTTTTATCGGAAACCGGTGAGAAAATGGATCAACTTCCCAACACACCGCGTTCGCCGAGGGAATTGAATAAATAGTTCTGAGTTCAAGCTTCAGCTTGTCTTCCGCGTGACGAAGAAACAAACTAAAAGTTTGAACTCAGCGATAGGAGCAAAATTATGAAGACGTTTTCAATCGCGGCAATTGTTGTTGCCTCAGTGGCATCCTTAGCTTACTTCTACTGTTGTTCCGCGGAACAGCCGGTGAACGCGATGCCGCTGGCCGGTTCATTCTACGACTTTAAAGTTAAAGACATCGACGGTAAGGACGTTAAACTCAAGAAATACAAAGGCAGCGTGCTGCTGGTCGTCAATACTGCCAGCAAATGCGGTTATACGCCGCAGTATGAAGGCCTTCAGGCGACATTCGACAAATTCAAAGATCAGGGCCTTGTCGTTCTAGGATTCCCGGCAAATAATTTCGGCGGCCAAGAACCCGGAACAGCCGCCGAGATCAAGGAATTTTGCGAATCGAAATACAAAGTTACATTTCCAATATTTGCCAAGATCTCTGTCAAAGGCGAAGATCAGGATCCGCTTTACACATTCTTGACGAGTAAGGAAACAAATCCCGAATTCGCGGGTGATATCACGTGGAATTTCAACAAATTCCTGATCGACCGCAAGGGCAAGATCGTTGCCAGATTTACTTCAAAGGACACCCCGACGAACGAAACGGTAACGGCGGCAATCGAAAAATATCTCGCCGTGAAATAGGAGCTGCACTTCGTAATAACTGATAGCTGATAACTTAAAGCTGATGATTTAGGAAGTTCCTTGATCGTTAGTTATCGGCTATCAGTTTTCATTTATTCCGAACCTAAATTATCCGTAGAATCATGAAATTTATAAAAGCGCTTTTTGTTCTTCTAGTTCTTGCAATAATCGGCGTTGCAAGTTTTTCTTACTGGCTTTACAGTTCCCTTAATTCGGCTCATTCGCACGCAAAGTCGCATGAATTTATCATAATAGAAAAAGGCTCGACACCCGGACAGATCATCGAAAAACTTGCCTCCGAAGGTATTTTAATAGGCTCGATGCCAACTCGAATTTATTTAAGAACACTTGGGGATGCAGGAAATCTACAAGCCGGCGAGTACCAATTTAAATCGCCGATCACGCCTTTAGAGGTATTGAAAGAACTCGAAAAAGGAGAAACGCAGACGACGAAATTGACCATTCCCGAAGGCTTTACGCAATTCGACATTGCAAAACGTATCGCCGCAAATTTCCCGCAAGATCCGCCTGTTGATGACAAACAGATACTTTCGCTGATGAATGATACGAGTCCTATCAGGGACATCGCACCGGATGCCAAGAATCTTGAAGGCTACATGTATCCGAGCACCTACACGTTCCCCAAGCAAACGAAAGCGGAAGATGTTATCAGGACAATGGTCGAACAGTTCCGGAAAATTTGGAAGCCGGAGTGGAATGCTCGTGCAAAGGAAATGGGCCGCACGCCGGCAGAGATCGTCACGATTGCTTCGCTGATCGAAACCGAGTCAAAATTCGATGCGGAACGACAAATCGTAGCGTCCGTAATAAACAACCGCCTCTCCAAAAACATCCCGCTCGGCATCGACCAAACCGCCGTCTACATAGCAAAAATGCAAAACCGCTGGGACGGCACGATCAACAAAAGCGATCTCGAATCCGATTCGCCCTACAGCACCCGCCGCTTCGGAGGCATCCCTCCCGGCCCGATCTCCTCCGTTACCGAAAGCTCGATCGCCGCCGCGCTCAATCCCGCTCAAACGGATTATATTTTCTATGTCCTCAACGTCCAGGCAAACGACGGCTCGCACCATTTTTATGAATCTGCGAGAGATTTTGAGAGAGGAAAAGCTGAGTATCAAAGATGGCTTGAACAGCAGCGACAGGAGAAGCGGGAACAGGAAAATAATTGACGTAGTTACATTTTGTAGTTACACTAGTTATGATATTTGAATGGGACGAGAAAAAGAGAACAATTAACTTACAAAGGCATGGATTCGATTTCGCAGATGCTGCCGAGGTTTTCGGAAGTGAAACGACAACGATAGAGGACGACCGTTTCGATTACGGCGAAATTCGATTTGTAACCTTTGGTATGTTGCAAGGCCTCGTTGTGGCCATTGTGTACACAGAGAGTGATGAAAATATCAGAGTCATATCGTTCCGGAGAGCAACCCGAAATGAAGAAAGAGAATATTATGAAAAAATCCGAAACTGATTGGGATCGTATCAGAAATATGCGTGATGAAGATATTGATTTATCCGATCTTCCGGAAATCACGCCGGAAATGTTTGCAAAAGCAGTCGTGCGAAAAGGCTTTAAGCAAGTTCCGCAGAAAAAGCAGCTTACATTAAGGATCGATCAAGACGTAATTGAATTCTTTCGGAAGCAGGGGCAAGGTTATCAGACCAAGATCAATCAGCTTCTTCGTGCGTACATGGAAGCACACAACTTGAAATAATCAACTTCAATAAATTTCCATGTTGAATCAAAC
>JACMMN010000458.1 GCA_014379075.1 Pyrinomonadaceae bacterium
ATAAGTAAACATATTCTTTGAAGAAGACAGGAGATCAATTTAAATGAGAAAAGTTATTGCACTTTCAACCCTTTTAGCATTGGGTGCTTTAGGAATGGCCTGCGGCGACGCCGCACCGGCTAACAACGCTGCAAACGTTAATAAAACGGTTGCTAACGCTATGAATACAGCTGCCAATCAAATGGCAAATGCTGCTAACCAGGCTGCAACTGCTGCTAACACGGCTGCAAATGCTATGAATTCGGCAAGCAATTCAATGGCAAACGGCGCAAACAAAATGGCTGACAATAAAATGGCCGACAATAAAATGGCTTCGAACTCGAACATGAACAAATAATTAATTTTATTTGTTTTTTGTTTTTAAAAATTAGAGCGTTGTCCCCGGACAACGCTCTTTTTATTGGAACGCGGACAAGGATGTCTGCGTTCCGTCAACCCAACTGATCCCGCAAATCGTCAACCGACGTCACCGGCCGCTGACAAACAAAATTCTCGCAGACATACGCCGTAGCTTTCCCATTGATCATTTTCCTGTCCGCCAATAAAGGTATCTGTCCAGCATCGGCATTCGGCCCCGAACTTAAAACAACAACCTTATTCGGCAAATACTCGCTCCAAACTTCCCTCTCCAGCTCATTTCCATTTCCGCGGATGATCACAATTTCCTTCACCGCTGCCAAATTAAATTCGATTGCCGATAGCGCCCGCCCGAATCCCTGCGGATGACGGCTGATCTGCGGTGCAATCAGCCGCAGGACGGTCGATGCAAACCTTTCATTTTTATCATCCCCGAGCAGTTTCGCCAGCTTCTGCAAGACATCCGCCGCCACCGAATTCCCCGCCGGAGTCGCGTTATCGTAAAAGTCTTTATTACGAACCAGCAGTTCCTCATGATCGTTCGATGTGAAATAAAAACCGCCGTTCTCCTCGTCCCAAAATTCAGTGATCATAAGATCGGCCAACCGCTTAGCCTCAAACAAATACTTGCTTTCTCCCGAAACCTGATAAAGCTCGATCAGCCCGTCGGCGACATTTGCGTAATCTTCGATATAGGCATTCAATTTAGACTTGCCGTCCTTCCAAGTCCGCAAAAGACGTCCATCTTTTTGCAGATTTTCGATAATAAAATCCGCATTGTCTTTAGCGATATTCAAATAATCTTCGCTGTCCAGAACCGCCGCGGCCTCCGCAAATGCCGCCAGCATCAGCCCGTTCCAAGCCGTTAAGATCTTTTCATCCCGGAAAGGCTTGATCCGCTTCTCACGCTCATCAAAAAGCAGTTTACATCCGCGTTCCAAAACTTCTGCCGAGTCACTCCTGTCGGAACCGGGAGCGACAGCGACTGGATTCTTCACGTTCAAAATACTACTATCTTCAAAATTCCCTTCTTCCGAAACGTCGTAATATAAATTAAATACCTTCGCGTCATCTTCACCGATCACCGCCGCGATCTCCGCCGGAGTCCATACAAAAAATTTGCCCTCAACACCTTCACTGTCCGCGTCCTGCGTCGAATAAAATCCGCCCGCCGCATCCAGCATTTCCCGTTTCACATATTCCAGCGTTTCAACTGCGATGCGTTTATAAAACTCGCTCTCCGAGCCAGTACCGCGATCCGTAGCCACCGGAGTTCCTTTCTTGTCAGTACCGAGAGCGGTAGCGACCGGGTTCTTTTCCGCCGATCTCGAGATCTGATACAAATGCAGATAAACGCGAATTAACTGAGCATTGTCATACAGCATCTTCTCAAAATGCGGCACCAGCCAGATCGAATCGACCGCGTAACGGTGAAAACCTCCGCCGAGCTGATCGTAAATACCGCCCTCGGCCATCTTCCGTGCGGTGAATTTCACCATTTCGAGAGCGTTCTCGTTCCCCGTCCGCTTGTAATAACGCAGCAAAAATTCCAAAGACATCGCGGGCGGAAACTTCGGAGCGCCGCCGAATCCGCCGTTCTTCGAGTCGGACGTCCTTACAAAGCTCTGAAACGCCGAATCAAGCTGCTCCGTCGATAATCCCTGCGGTGCAAATTCCGCGATCCCGACACGGCGCATCTCGCCGAGCAGATCGTTCGCCGAAAGCAGCAGGTCTTCGCGTTTGTTTTTATAAGCGTCCGAAACACTAAGCAAAACCTGCTGAAAGCTCGGCATATTGTAGCGGCTGACCGGCGGAAAATACGTTCCGCCAAAAAACGGCAGCTTTTCCGGCGTCGTAAAAACGGTCATCGGCCATCCGCCGCGTCCGGTCGTCAGCTGTACGAACGTCATGTAGATCTGATCCACATCAGGCCGTTCTTCCATATCGACCTTGATATTGACGAAATGCTCGTTCATTACCGCCGCCGTCGCTTCGTCCTCGAACGATTCGTGCTCCATCACATGGCACCAGTGGCAAGCCGAATAGCCGATGCTGATCATCACGGGCTTGTCCTCGGCCTTCGCCTTGACAAAAGCCTCGTCACCCCACGGATACCAGTCAACGGGGTTATGAGCGTGCTGAAGCAGATAAGGGCTGGATTCGTCGATTAAATGATTTGTGTATTTTTTTGGGCTTTGCATTTATATATCTTTCCACGCAAAGCCTCGAACTTCAAGATAATCGCTAGCAAAATCGAGGACAGAGGCGTCCTTTCTATATTTTACCGACATTTATCCTGACTCTGCACAAAAAATCGATTACCGTTTAGTCCTATTTCGTTGCTTGCCTGGCGTTTCGTGATCCGGTATTCGGCCGTTCGGCCGTTCTGGAACGCGAGGGACAATTTAGCTCCGTCACCACTTATCGTCCATGTCCCGTGTTTTGAGGCCAGGGATCCGAAACTGCCTCCGGCCGAATCGTTAGGCGTGAAACCGCCAAGGTTTGTCGATTGATAAAACCCGCCGGAAGCGCATAGGTAGATGTCCTTTCGCTCCGAATAGCCATTGCCGGTGTAGAGATACAAAAGGTGTTTTCCGCTAAGCGGGGATTGCGATTGTCCCGTAACTACATTCTGCCGCAGCTTGGAAAATAGGACGCTTTGTGAGAGGTTCCAGCCCGTTTCAAGAGCGGTTGCCGCATTTACTTCATTGCTCAATGCGACAATTATCATTCCGCCGCCATGCGGTGAGAACAGTACGCACGTGCCGATATAAATAGTTCCGTTAGGCGTTTTCTTCATCGTCCTGAACGCGGTGCCGCCGGTTATTTCCAGAGGTTTTCCGACGAGTTCGAGACCATCACGTTCCAAGTTTGCATCCGCCGCAAAAGCCGCGAAGTTGTCGTAATTATGAGCTTTAATGGCCAATGCCACGGTCTTCTCTGGATTCACTACGGCAAATCCTTCGGCGTCGGCATTGCTTTTCCAGCCCGCCGGAACAGCGAAACTATAGGTTCCGGTGCTGTCGGTCAAACGGTTTTCCACCGTTTGGGCGAATATGGTGAACGGCGTCGTAGCTGCTATCCCAAGCAATACGGTTATGCTGAATATATTTCTCATATATCTCTCCGCTGGACTGACGTGATGGAAGTATAATATTGCCCAGATCCGTAAAGATATTAGCTCGAAATTCACACCCAGGACAAATAAAGAATTGCCGTAAAATTTGGCCTGGTGGTGAATTTCTGATATATTACCATCACAAATTCTTTATGACATCGCGAAGCATCGCAAAACTCAGGCCGAATATTAGCCGACCGAATCTCTTCGCCGGTGACTAACCGTTTCTCCTTTGAAGCATTTGTTCGCACCAGAGCGAACACCCGCAAATTGCGGAAGCCCGCGCTTAAGCAAGGGCGAACATTCAACCTAACGGAGAAAAATCATGACACCGAGCACAGAATTACA
>JACMMN010000459.1 GCA_014379075.1 Pyrinomonadaceae bacterium
CTCACCGTCGTTGCGATCGATGAGAAGCGTGCCGAGATCAATCGTTTGCTTGCGGAAGAAAAAGTGGCGGCCAACATTGAAACCTTTCTGGACGAAGCAAAAAGGCGCGTCGAAGTGGTAGTTCTCAGCGGGGTTTAAGCCGTCGATTCGGAGCGGACGCTCTTGACGCCGACGATCAAGAGCCTTATCATTCTAAATTCACGCCGGGGTGGCGAAATTGGTATACGCACTAGACTCAAAATCTAGCGGGCTTAACGCCCATGTCGGTTCGACTCCGACCCTCGGTACCACATTAATCTCGATTTTTATCATCGACGGAAAATAATGCTGGCAAAAGCAAACTGAGTTGTGTCATCATACATCTACTGGGGGTGATATTATGATAAATAATAAAACTGAGGTGGCTACTGACTAAGTTAGCACTCATCTACTACAAATAAAAAAAGAGGCTGTCCGCAAAGGGCAGCCTCTTTACTTTTGAGCGAAGTGGGATAATGTCCGCTCTTACATAATGAAAAGACCGGCTAAAAACAACTAGTTTTAGCCGGTCTTTGCCTTCAAGTAAATGGGTGCTTACCTGCCTCTCGTATAATCTATCCGCTGCCCGTTGTCACCAACCGTTCGTATTCCGTTATTCAGCCGAGTTACCCGGGCAAATTCTCCACCCATGTTCAACCTGTCGCCATAGATCGAACCATAACTGGCACTTCCGCCGATATTGGCCGTAACGCTTCCATTGTTTGATATGGTCAAAGTGATCGACTCACCTTGCGGACCGCGGCCGTAAAAAGTGCCCAACGCCCAATTCGGAACGTTGCCCTGCTGTCCGCCGCCGCCTGGATTCCAGCCGCCGTTGTTGGATTTGGAATAGGTGATAACCTCGCCGTTAGCACCAGTAGTGCGGATGCCATTATTTATTCGCGTTACGCGGGCATTTTCTCCATTGATGTTCAGCCTGTCCCGGTTAATTGAACCATAACTGGGACTGCCGTTAATATTAGCGGTAACGCTTCCGTTCCGGGCGATCGTCAGAGCTATCGACTCACCCTGCGGGCCGCGCCCATAAAAAGTGCCGAGGGCCCAATTCGGGACATTGCCCTGCTGTCCGCCGCCCGGGTTTCCTCCACCGCCGTTCCAGCCGCCGCCGTTAAGGCCTGGCAAATCGTATGTATCGGCAAGCGTGTTAAGATCCGTGCGCATTCTATTCCAACGCGATTCCAACTGCCGGCGGAAAGGAAGCGAATTCATCATTACATTTACCGGCTGGGCCTCCCGCACAACATTTTGAACGTTGTTTCGGCTTTCCCACCACGAATCGTTGCGGTCGAAGTCGCGACGCAGCCGATCAAGTGAGTTAGCGTAGTCCGTTACGTCAGCGTTGAAGCGATCTTCCGTCGGCGTTCCGTTAAGATTGCTCTGATCCATCGCCCGATCGAAATCGTTGCGAAAGGTATTGCTGCTTTGTTCCAGCCTGTTAATGATTCCGCTCACGTCCCGTTTAGAATAACGGTTTATGTAGCGGCCCTGAACCTGGCCATCCGCAACAGTTGTTGAAATAAGCGTTACGGTCATCAGGCAAAAAATGGAAAGTAGTGTCGAAAATATAATCTTTTTCATAAAGCCTCCGGCTTGTTAATTTATGCAACGTTGGTAACAAGGACTTCTTGAAACGCAACCAAGACTTGGGTAATCAAAAACTGTGCCCAAGTAATTAGAATCCGTGCGGGCAAACGATACAAACGAATATTAAAAGGGTTAAAACTCTGCGATAATGGAAGTATATTAAATATAATCTTTGTATACAATATATTTCTTTTATGCTGATCTCTGATTTCAACTATGATCTGCCGGACCACCTTATCGCCCAGGTTCCACTCGACCCCCGGCAAAATTCCCGCATGCTTTTAGTGGATCGTCGGACGGGAACCGTAAAAGACACTGCATTTACTGATATTTCGTCATTTCTGGATCGGGGCGATCTGGTCGTCTTAAATAACACAAAGGTTTTCCCCGCCCGTCTATTGGGAAGATCCGAAACGGGTGCAAATGTCGAGATCTTCCTTGTAGAAGAGATAGGTGACGGATTATGGATAACACTGGCACGGCCCGCCCGACGTCTTCACCCAGGCAAGAAGATTTTTTTCGGGGAACGCCTTATTGCCGAGGTCGTAGAAAAAACACATGACGGCAAAATCATCGTGAAATACCAAACCGACGGTGATTTTGACGATATCGTGCAGAGGATCGGAAAAACCCCGTTGCCGCCTTACATAAAACGCAATGGAAACGGCATCGATCTGGACAGCGAACGCTACCAAACAGTGTATGCGAAAGAACGGGGAGCCATAGCCGCACCTACGGCCGGGCTTCATTTTACTCCACAGATATTCGACCGGATCAAAAGTGCCGGTGCCGAGATCGCCGAGATCACGCTACATATAGGCTACGGAACGTTCGAACCCGTTCGCGTTACCGACGTTTCACAGCATCGGGTCGCGTCCGAACGTTATGAAATAACGGAAACAACAGCGGAACAGCTTAATACGGCGAATCGTGAAGGGCGCCGAATAGTAGCAATCGGCACTACTACCACGCGGGCGCTTGAAAATTCGCTGATAAGGTACGGGCAATTCACCGCCGGGCGGAATTCCGCTGACCTGACGGTAACACCGGGCTACAATTTCCGGGCGGTAGACGCGCTTTTAACCAATTTTCATTTGCCGCAAAGCTCTTTGCTTGTTTTGGTTTCAACTTTTGGCGGTCACGAACTTATAATGAAAGCGTACAAGTACGCCGTTGAATCGAAGTACCGATTTTACAGCTACGGCGACTGCATGCTGGTTTTTTGAGTCTTGGAACGAAGAGTGATGCTTTTCCCCTAGCTGCCGGACACTTTCTGACTTTTATGGCTGTTTTGCAAACGATCCGAAACTTATTCGTACCCGCTCCGCCCGCGATGCCGGAGGTGGTCGTACCCGCTCCGCCGACCAAATACAGCATTCGCAATCTGACGATGAGCCATCTGGAAGACGTTCTAAGGCTCAATCTGCGTTGTTTCAGAAACGGCGAAAATTATACGAAACACACTTTTAATTATCTGCTGAATGAGCCGAACACTCTCAGTTATAGGATAGTTTCGACGAATGATGAAATGGCCGGGTTCATTTGCGTGATGATCAATGCCGATGGTGCCGCGCATATAACGACGATTGGCGTCGCCCCGGAACACCGCCGCCGTAAACTGGCGGAAAGTCTCCTAGCACATTTGGAAGACGCACTGAAGATCCGAAACATCGGAACCGTTGTTCTTGAAGTGCGCGAGAGCAATGTAGCGGCACAGCGCCTATATGAAAGTGCCGGTTATATTATCGTTCAGCATATCGCGAAGTACTACAACAATGGCGAAGATGGCTTCTTGATGATGAAATCGCTCGTTTGAAATGCCGCCGAATGCCGTTATTCGTTCTACCCAAAATTTATCCCATCACCGATGTCCGTATTTCCGGCATCCCGCATGCTGAACAATTTCAAAAGCTTATCCACGGTGGCTCAGAATTAATTCAGATCCGTGAAAAACATTTCTCGCCACGCGACTTTTACGAATCGGCAGAAGCAGCATTGGCGGTCGCACGCCAAAACAAAGTACGGATCGTAATCAATGATCGGGTGGATATCGCTCTGGCGCTGAAAGCGGATGGAGTCCATCTTGGCCAGGATGACTTGCCGCCCGAATATGCCCGCCGGATTCTGGGGCCGGATGCAATTATCGGTTTTTCTACCCACTCCGTCCGACAGGCAGTTGAAGCTCTGCATTTGCCCATCGACTACATTGCCATCGGCCCCATCTTCCTCACGAAAACAAAAGCGAATCCCGACCTGCCTCTCGGCATTGACGGCCTGCTTGAAGTTCGCAAAGCCACAGGCGATTTTCCGCTCGTTGCCATAGGCGGAATTACATCGGAGAATTTTAAGCAAGTACTCAACGCGGGTGCCGACTCGGCCGCAATGATCGGAGATCTGATCTCCGATCCCGGTGTCATTACACAGAAAATGCGGCAACTGCTTCACCCTTTAAACTGATTCTTAACAAACATTGTTTGTCATAGTTAAAAATTAGCTTGCATTCGCCAAGGCGAATTTGCAATAATATTTATGACGAAGAGCCTGCCGCAAGTGCACGTTTCATGGGCTCCTGACCTTTCCCTTGCCCTTCTTCTAAACTTTCCAGGGAGTAATCCAACCAATGAGTTTGCTTGATGTAGCACCCATAATTGAGCAGATGCTGCTCGTTTCCGACAATGTCAGCGATCTAAATTTTTCTTGCGGGCAGACGCCGCAGGTAGAGATCAGCGGCACGCTTTATACAGTATCACCGATGGGTTTAGGGCGTTTGACCGCGTTTCAAACTGAAATGATCGCTATGGCGATCCTGCGTGACAACGCGGAAGCCGCAGTCCAATTGGCAAAAACGCGGACGGCCGATCTTAGCTATGCACTGCCCGGGAAATGTAGATTCCGCGTCAATATTTTTCAGCAGCGTAACTCGTTTTCGATAGTGATGCGTGTGATCCCGCACGAAGTCCCGACTTTTGAATCGCTGGCCGTTCCGCCCCAATTGGAAGATATCTGCAACATTCGAAACGGTGTGGTTCTTCTCACGGGCCCGACCGGTTCGGGAAAAAGCTCGACGCTTGCGGCCATTATCGACCGCATTAACGAGACAAAAAGCTATCACATCGTCACAATCGAAGACCCGATCGAATTCCTGCATAACCACAAGAAAAGCACGATCAACCAGCGCGAAGTAGGTGCAGATACCAAGGATTTCGCCTCGGCTCTCAGGGCGGCATTGCGTCAGGCCCCGAAAGTTATCCTCGTCGGTGAGATGCGTGATCTGGAAACGGCTGAGATCGCACTAGAGGCAGCGGAAACAGGACACCTTGTATTATCGACATTGCACACCATCGATGCCTCGAAAACCATCGACCGCATCATCGGGCTCTATCCGAAAAACGAAGAGCGGATCATTCGAACCCGCCTTGCCCAGACGTTTCGTTACATTGTTTCCCAGCGGCTTATCGCCCGTGCGGACGGCAAAGGCCGGGTAGCCGCGGTCGAGATCCTGAAATCGAATCCGCGTACCCGTGAATACATCGAAAAAGGTGAAAGCGAAGGCAAGACCCTTCTCGACGCGATCCGCGACGGCGGTATCGACGGCATGCAGGATTTCGATTCGGTGATTCGCCAGATGATCGAAACCAAAGTCATTACACTCGAAGACGGCCTGTCGTTCGCGACCAATCAGAATAACCTTCTGCTTCAGCTCAAAGGACTATCGTCGACCGAAGATTATGCAAATCCAACTGCCCGGCCAAGCAAGGCTCCGCAGCCTATTGAGCCGCCGCCGCCTTCAACGCCTGCTATCAGCTCCGTGTTGGATATGATGGAATAGTCCGCAGATGAATTGCGCCGATTACTACTATGATAATACGCTGTGATAATTGTTCCGTTTCCCTGCAATTGGACGAATCGAAAATTCCTACCGGAAATTTCACGGTCCGCTGTCCGCGGTGCCAGAATATGCTCCGGGCCAACCGCGACTTAAAAGGCACGGGCTCGTCCACGGTACAGCAGCTCGAAGCCAACAAGCCGGCGCCGGCCGCCGTTCAGGGCAGCGGGCAGTTTGCTGAAAAGAATTCCGAGTTTCAGATAAATAACGCGATGCGGTCGCTGCTGTCGGCTTTGCAGACGGGCAAGGCTACGCTCGAATCCGACGATGAGAAATTCGAAAAGCCGAGGCGAGCTCTTCTCTGTTTGGGTGAGAAGAAGGATGAGGTCGCTAAACTATTGACGGAGAACGGTTACCGGGTTTACATTGCCCAGACGCCGGCGCAGGCGAATGAGCGGCTTCGTGAAGGCAAGACCGAACTAGTGATCTTCTCGCCGGATTTCGCGGCCGAGTTCGGCGGTGCCGCGATACTGCAGCAGAAGGCCAATGCAATGTACTCATCCGAAAGGCGGCGGCTGTTTCTAATATCGATCGAAGACGGCGGAACCACGATGAATGCTCATGATGCGTTCCTTCGTAACCTTAACCTGGTGGTCAACACCAGCGACATTCCGCAGCTTCCGCTGATCCTGAACCGTGCGATGCTGGATTTCAACGACCTTTACCATTATCTCAACCGGGGCCTCGGCCTGGAGCCGCTCTAAAGCCTCATAGTTTCAACAAGTTAGCGGGCAATTCTCCCCGCGTCAATGATTGTAGGGGCAGGGCATGTCCCCCGGTCCGTCTTCCTTTCCCAGGTGACAAATCGCCGGACAGCCGCAGTTGCTGTCCCTACAATTTTCAAGATCTCATCCGCCAAAATTTTCGCAGCTTCTCTTTGAGGACGAGGTTTGCACTCCGATCGTGAGCCTAAAGAATGGCTAGTTCGCAGACCAGAATCTCTATCTGCATACGCGAACCCTGTGTGCCGCCGCCGCCCTGAGAAGTTTTAATGGCGAGGTCGGTTTGGGCGATCCTTTTTATGGCGTGGCTGAGTTTACCCAAGTCGGTGCGGCGGGCGGCGGTTAGGAATTCCTCCTGTTTATTGCCGTAGAGTTTTACTGCACTGGACAGTTCCTGGCGGCTGACTCCTTGGTTCATAAGGTCCTTGGCCATTAACAGCCGGCGGTAGTTGTAGGAGATGAGGCCGAGCAGGGCGAGCGGCTCGGCACCGTCGTCGAGGATTTTCCGCATCGCCCGGATGGCTTTTTCGCCGCGGCCGGCCATGAGATTGTCGGTCAGTTCGAAATTGGTCAGCTCGCGGGAATTGGCGACGAGCGATTCGATGAGGTCGATAGTGATCAGCTTGTCGGGCAGGGCGGCGGTCGAGAGCTTTTCGATCTCGTTGGACAGGCGTCGAAGGTCGCTGCCGGTGAGTGCGGTGAGATGGCGGACGGTACGTTCGTCGGCCTCGGAACCGGATTCGCGGATCTTGTCGGCGGCGAATTTTCTAAGGGCCGCATCGTCGAGACGCGGGAATTCGACGGCGATGGGACGGCCTTTGAGCAGAAGCTTGCCGATCTTGCGGTTGGCGTTCAGCTCGTCGGCGATGAAGATCACTACGGAAGTTTCGGCAGGCCGTTTGAGATAATTTTCCAGGATAGATTCCTGGTCTTCCTTGAGCGTGTCTTTGTTGCTCGTAGCTCCGACGCGGACATCGGCTATGCGGACCACGCGTTTTGCCGCCATCATCGGAAGCTGCTCCGCGGCGGCGAGGGCCGGCTGAAGATTGTCGGAAATGGCAACGCTGAACTCGGTTTCGTTAAAATCGCGGAAATCGCCTTCGTTGAAGGAGAGGTTGGCGATGGTGTTCGCGGCTAAATCGCGCAAGTAGGTTTCGGCGCCATATAGAACGTAAACGGGCGCGATGTCGCGGCGTTTTAGTTGTTCGCGAAGGTCTTCTTTTGTTAATGCCGGCATAAGAGACTGGCCGCAAAAAGGCACAGAAGGCTCAAAAAAGAAATAAAAGAGATAAAAATTACATGTTGCTTAGGGCGTATTTTTTTATTTCATAACGTTGCATTCCAAAATTTATTAAGAGTCCGCGTTCGATTCTTGATGACCTTAAATATCCTAGAATTTGTGCCGTGTGTTCGTTGATAATTGAACTGCAAGCTTTTATTTCTATTATTAAAGAATTTTCGACAAATAGATCGGCGAAATAATTTTGCGCTTTCTGCGCCTTCTTGCGGCCATCACTTCTTTTCTTCCTTCACGCCCATGCCATTGATGATCGTTGATACGACGGATTCGGCGAAGGCACGGGCGATACGTTCGACGGCGGGGTCTTCTTCGTTAAAGAAGGATCGCGGGTCTTCGGAAAACTCGTACGAATCACGGAAGATGAAATTTTGATTATCGTAGAGTATCTTTTTCTCCTTCAGATCGCGGATGGTGACGGCGGCAACGACCGTGACTTCGTA
>JACMMN010000071.1 GCA_014379075.1 Pyrinomonadaceae bacterium
CATCGCCCTCGGCAAGGCCGATAGGAAAATCTTCAATTTCAACCATAACCCTTGATTTTAAACAGAAGCTGGCGCGTAAGCAAGGGCACAGCGAAGGTGTCGACGAAAAGGGTTCGGATTAGCTATTTTTTCTTCTTCTTTTTCGCGGCGGTTGGTTGGGGACGGCCGCGTGAGCTTACGAGATCTTTCAACTCGGTCATAAAGGCGGAGACATCTTCGAATTCGAGATAAACCGATGCGAAACGGACATACGCCACCTTGTCAAGGGCTTTTAGGCGACGCATTATTATTTTGCCTATCTCGGTAGTGGCAAGTTCGCGGTCCAGCGAATCCTGCACATTCTTTTCGACCTCATCGACGATCGATTCGAGCTGACTGACGGAAATGGGGCGTTTTTCACATGCTCTGAGCAGGCCCGATAGAATCTTGCCGCGTTCGAATGTCTCGCGCTTACCGTCTTTTTTGACGGCCATGTATGGAATTTCGTCGATGCGTTCGTAGGACGTGAAACGCCGTCCGCATTCGAGACATTCGCGGCGGCGGCGTATCGAATCGCCGTCCTTTGCCTCGCGTGAATCGACTACCTTGTCTTCAATGTGTCCGCAGAATGGGCAGCGCATAACGATTTTAGGTCTTAAGTTTTAGATTTTGGATCGGCCTTTTGATCTTGGATTTCATTTTCCACTTTCCATTTTCAATTGTCGATTGTTCGGAGCTTCTGACTCGATCTCTTCGACCGCGTGTTCGCTGGAAAGCAAACTTCTAAATCGCTCAATACTTATATCACCGTGCAGAAAATAATATAAGCCGAAAACGATCGCGGGCGCGAAATACACCAGATGCATTGCGATAGAAGCAGCAGCCGCATCGTTTTGCGGAACATTTAGAAAGATCAAGCCGCCCGCCGTGGCCGCATGGAAAGCTCCGGCCGCTCCGCCCGGTGTTGGGACGATCGAGCTGATCGTGGCAAAACCCATGATAAATAGCGAATCACCGAATGTTAGCGGCAAATTGAAGGCGAGCAGTACCAGCCAGGTCGGGACCGCGATAGCCAGCCACAACGCGATACTCCAAAACGAGACAATGAAAACTTCGCGCCAGCCTCGCAAGATCCCAAGGGCGGTCGCGAGCTGCCGCAAAATGCTGATTATAATACGGCGTATCCGCACCGGTATGAAACGGCGGTCGGTCAAAACCTGGACTTTTTCAATGACCTTTAGCGAATTTCTCTGATAAGCGATCAGGGCGGCGAAGCCAAAAACAAGTGCGAGCAGCATTAAGTATCCGCCCATTTTCACATAGCCGAATTCAGTTTCGCGTCCAGCGGGAGATTCGAACCATATAAGGTTGGCGGCAAAAAAACAAACCAAAGCAGCGAGGTCGAAGATCCGTTCGACAAATAGCGTTACGAGCGCCGCGCTCGGCCGCACGCGGGGATCACGCATCGGAAGCCACATCGGCCGGACGATCTCGCCTGCCCTTCCTATAAGAAATATTGCCGCGAATCCGACCGTCGTAGTTGCAAACAGTTCTTTCAGGCTCGATTCGGTTATCGGAGCGAGCAACGCCTTCCAGCGGATAGCGCGAAGAAAATATCCGAAACAGATGACCAGCACAGCCGCTGTCAAGTAATAAGGATTTGCCCGCCGAAGGCTTTGACTTACCTGCTGCAGGTCGAGGTTGCGCCCAAAAAGCCAGATAATAAAAACGGCCAAAAGGAATAAAAGTATGAATTTAAGGTATTTTCGCAAGATAGTACTTCGGAATCAAAAAATGACGCCTGAGATATTTAATGTTTTTTCGATTCCGTAACGAATACGACAAACACAGAAGATACATTATTTCCCGTGAAATATTAAATACGAGGGAAACTTTCACCCTTATACAGGCGGAGACGTGAAAAAGGCCCGGAGTGTTACGTCCGAGCCTTATCCTTTACCTTTCTGCTTATTTCTAATTTAATAACCCAGGATATTTCCTAAGATATTTCGTCCGTTGTTGCTCCGGTTATTTTGGCGGCTCCTGTTCAATCCGTCCTCATAACCGCGCGAATAACCGTTGTTATACGCCTGCTGTAAACGATAGTTACCGTTACGCGAATTGTTGCGGCTTGAGTTCTGTGAGTTCCCCCGCCGGTTTCGCCGCGAATCCCTTATGCCTTGCCTAAGGCCGTCATTGTAACCTTTTTGCATTGCAAAACGGTAGTTTCCATTGCCATTGCGATCGCGGCTGTTATAACGGTCATCATCGCCGCGGCGGCCCTGATCATTTCGATACTCATCGTTTTGGTATCGGTCGTCGTCCCGATAATCGCGATCCCGATTTTGAGCCGACGCGTCCACTCCGGTCAAAAGTATAAAACCAAAGACCAGCGAAAACGCTACGGCAGAGCCCTTCAATGCTTTTTTTAATCTGTTCATAATTTAATAGATCCTCCGAGCCGGACAATGCAAAGGATATGCCAGGTTCGAGAAGGTCAAAAAAGCGTGCATTATACATTTCATAAAATGGTCTTCACCCCATATGGGCTGGATTCGAACTCATTTGGGGGTGACAAAACGGCCCGTCATCTACCCGCAAACTGGCATTTTGATGAAATACCTGTATATCTTTTATTGGAACTTTTCGTTTTGGCCTTTCGTAAAAGAGCATTGACAGGGCGGGCTTTAATGCTTTGTTGCTTTTGATAATGGCAATCGCTTATTGGAGAAACACTGGATTGGAAGCACTAAAAGCGGCGGTAGAAATTAATGGGGCGGAACTTGTGCGGCGGGCTCGGGCAGGCGATGGCTCGGCCTGGGAAGAAATTGTCTCGAATTTTTCGCGGCGGATCTTCAATCTTGCGTACCGTTTCACATCGAGCATTGAAGGTGCTGAGGACCTGACGCAGGAAGTGTTTATTCGCATCTACCGAACTCTCGACCAGTACGACTCCAAACAGGGCGATCTGGCGAACTGGTTAATGCGGCTCGCGAGAAATTTGATAATTGACGATTACAGGCACCGCCAGCGTAATCCGCAAAATACGATGGCCGACACGGTCGATGACCATCAGTATCACCTGCGTGCCGTGGGAACATCGGCCCATAAGGAAATGGAACGGCGCGAGATCGCCGCGCAGGTGCAGGAAGGAATTGACAAATTGCCGTCGGATCTTAAGACCTGTGTAATTCTTCGCGACATCGAAGAAATGACATATCAGGAGATCGTTGAGGTTTTAAGGATACCCGAAGGAACCGTAAAATCGCGGATCAACCGCGGCCGGATCGAGTTGGCGAAGATATTGAGGCGTATGAGAGTAGTAACGATTTAGCTTTGAGTACCTGCGTCAGGAGGAGCCAACTGAAGATGGAACTCCAAGCAAAGCAAATATTTGACGCGTAGATCGTCAATTTCAAGGGGTTTAGGTTTTTATGTCGTATGAGGAAGAAAATTTAATAGACTGCTCACGGTTTGAAGAGTTGTTGACCGATTATTTGGACAAGGCTCTCGATAGCGGCAGCCACAAGTCTGTCGCGTCGCACGCGTTGAGCTGCCCGCTTTGCCATTCGCTGCTTAATGAGGTCAAGGCTTCGCTGGCAGTTTGCCGCGAAATTGCCGAACCGAGGATGTCCGTGACCAGTCTCGAAGCTCGTATTTTGGCCAAAACCATGCCCGAAGCGGCGATGAAGTGCGAGGAATTCGAAAGCCATTTGACCGATTATCTTGACGGATTTTTACCGGCTCAGGTTTTCCATCGCTGGGAACGTCACGCCGTGCTTTGCAATGACTGTACTGATCTGCCGGGAGCGGTCGTACGCTCGCTTGCCGCATGTGTAACATACAAATTGGACGAATTGCCGCTGCCGGCGGGACTTCACCAGCGAATTTTACGCGAAACGATCGGCACGTCTAAAGCCAAATCGATGAAGGCATCGCTTGCCTCGCAATTCGGCGAATGGATCCGCGGGCTGAGTTTCCCGATATCGGTGCCGCAGCTTGCTCCCGTGGCAATGATGATGTTATTTGCGTTCTTAATGTTCAGCCAAACGGTATCTGCCGACGGCTCGCTGGCCGGCGTTTATACGAAGAGTTTTGAATTGGCGGAACAAACTTACAAACAGGGTGCCGACGCGTGGAGCGGAACAACCGCCGAACAGCCCAATGCCCAGGAGCCGGTAACGGGCACAACTTATGTCGATCAAGAGGGCCGAAAATAAATAATGAATTGTGCCTATCACAGTCAGAATCCGGCGGTCGTGCAGTGCAACGGATGCGGAAAGCCTTTGTGTCCGGGCTGCGATCACCGCATCAAAGGGTTTCCTTATTGCCAGGACTGCATAGTGGTCGGAGTCGACCTGCTCCGCCAGCGTAATCAATCCAATTACATTCCGTTCGTCAAAAAGCAGACATCACCATTTATCGCGACCCTTCTTTCCTTCATTTGTCCAGGTCTGGGTGCGGCGTATAACGGCCAAACGGTAAAGGCTCTGGTTTATTTCGGTGTGTTCATCGGGCTTTTTCAAATGGCGGTCCTAACGGGTGCTCCCTTGTTCTTTTTAGGCTTCATCGGTATGTCGTTTTTCGCCGCACTCGATGCATGGCGGACCGCACAGGCGATCCGCTCCGGCCTGACTCCCGATGTTGCCGAAGACATCTTCGTAAAGCGTTTTTCGGGCAACCCGAAGCTCTGGGGAATCGTTCTAAGTGGTCTTGGTCTCGCGTTTTTGATGCAGTCGGTCTTTCCTGTGAGAGGTTTGATCCGCGGCCTCTTGCCGCTCATGTTGATCGGGCTCGGCATATACGTCCTGCGCGGTTACATTTTCAAGCCAAAGAACGGCGAAGAAAAACAGCCTCATTATGACGTCAACGGGCCGGCTCCGGTTTTCGCCAGTGCTTTGAGCGAATCGAACTATCGCCGGGACGATTATGATTCGCAGTCCGATTATTCAGGGCGGTCGCAGGCGGGCGGATGGAAAAATCGCTGAGTTTTAGGTTAAAATGGTTCTAGGTTTGAGTTCACGCTAAAAAGGAGTTTTATGGTTTTACTAAAAGCAGCGGGAGCGGTGGGAAGCATCCTGGCCCTGATCGCCCTGGTCATGGTTTTTTTGAAAACGATCATCGGATTTATCGCGTTTCTGACCGGAGCTATCAAGATTTTGATCATTCTGGTGTTTATCGCTTTGATAGTCGGCATCGGATTAATGCTGCTGAAAGGCTTTAAGGAAACCCGTCGAAACAAGGAATAGTTTTGCCGGGGAAGCTTCTCGCATAAGATGCCGCGGGGATAGCTCCTCACGCGAACTTGCCTTTTCCGCGGCTTCTG
Source organism: Pyrinomonadaceae bacterium (assembly GCA_014379075.1). Lineage (GTDB taxonomy): Bacteria > Acidobacteriota > Blastocatellia > Pyrinomonadales > Pyrinomonadaceae > OLB17. The sequence continues at coordinate 5,306 of JACMMN010000071.1, forward strand.
TCTATAATAGAAAATCACAATTAGTTTTGGCCGATCTCTTCGGTCAATTTTCTCGTAAGACAGACAGAGATTTTTTTTTCATTTCTATTTGTTAAACAATTCAGGTTTCGCGTTAGTCGCTCGCGGCTATTCTTGCGTGATTCCATGTGCCGGGAAGCTCGTCTTCCGGGTGCGTAATCATTAAAAGGAGCTTAAAAGCATAATGCAGAATAACGACAAGTTTTATACTTTTCTTTTATCTCATTCATCAAAATCAAGGATATTTTTAAAACGGGTGGAAGTTTCCAAAAAACTTCTACAGAACGGTTTATTGAGTTTTGCACTAATAATAGGACTCTCGGCCTTCGGAGTCGCAATTTACGGAGTTTTTAATTATACGGTTTCAGCCAATACGGATATTGCGTCCACATCAGTTAATCCCGCATTAAACCAGATCTCTTCAAATCTTCCCAAACAGCCTATATCGATCGATTATTCACGGCCATCCGATGTAGATAATTTTACGGCGAACAGCGGCGGGCCGTTTTTGCCGGAGTTATCGGATTCGGAAGACGCCGAAATGGAGAAGGAACTTCAGGTCCTCAAGAGTACGTCGAATCCCTCTAACATTCCCCTGATCTGGGCTCATATGGGCAAGATCAATAACGAATTCGGTTTTCGCCGAAACCCATTTGGTGGACGTACGTACGAGTTTCACGCCGGAATGGACATTGATGGCGAACGCGGTGACATCGTGGTCGCTCCGGCAAACGGCGTTGTCACTGAAGCCGGCTGGAAGGGCGGCTACGGCCAGATGATCGAGGTCGATCACGGCAATGGACTAAAAACGCGATACGGCCATCTTTCAAAGATCGAAGTCGCTGTTGGTGACACCATCTCACGCGGCCAGCTAATGGCATTTGTCGGATCGACCGGACGCTCGACCGGACCGCATCTTCACTACGAACTCCGTTTCAACGACCGGCCGATCAATCCGCGCCGATTTCTTCCGCCCGAGATCACGGAACTGAAAAAGGCTGTTGGGTAAGATCTTCAATAACAATTCACAAAAAAGAAGCCGTCGGAAAAGACGG
>JACMMN010000460.1 GCA_014379075.1 Pyrinomonadaceae bacterium
CCGCCCAATAAAAGGAGCGTGCCGACGATGAAGCTTGTTCGCCAATGCTCGAATGTCGGTTTCTCAAAATCAGGAGACAGACGTGCCCAGATGTAGAGAATCGAACCCGCGAACGCAAAACGCGCACCGGCCATCAAAAACGGCGGAAGTGTCTCGATGTCATATTATATTGCTAGATACGTCGAGCCCCAGAATATGTAAACCGCCGCAAATGCCGCGATCATTATGATCAAATTCCGTTTGGCCAATGCTGTTTTAATTTCTTCATTCTGCATGATTCCCACCTTGATTACTTTGCCGTAACCTTCCTTTTCTGCCCCGCCTCGGATTTGTCCGCAAACCGGTCCAGCGGCAACGCATTCGTTTCCTTGAAGGTCTGCAGAACTACGGTCGTCCGAGTTCCGAGGACCTTCGGGATCAATTTGATCTGCTCTCGAAGCAGTTGCCCTAATGCCTCCGTGTCCTTAGTCCGGACCTTGATCAGATAGCAGTCTTCGCCGGCCACGTCGTGAACTTCCAATACTTCAGGAATCGCCGACAAGGCTTCTTCCACGCCGCCGCCGCATTCGCTCGTCCGCACGGAAACAAACACCGTCAAACCGAGCCCGACCTGCCGCGGATCGATGCGGGTCGAATAACCCTGGATCACCTCGCGTTCCTCAAGTTTTCGCAGACGCTCCAAAACAGCGGATGGTGCAAGGCCGATCTGCCGTGCGATCTCCGCATTAGAAATTCGGGCGTCCTGCTGAACAATCCTTAAAATTTGTCTATCAATAGCATCAATCATTCTGTTTTACCTACGATTATCAGAATAATCATCGGCAAAAGATTTGTCAAGAGAATATATTGCAAACTACTCCTTTTTATTAAACCACTCACACAAAATTGGCGAATTGAGTTATTCTTGAGCGACTTGATTTTTCGCGTGACCGATCGTTGCAGCCGTGCGATCGGACCATTCTCACTGAATTTGGAGGAAAGTATGCCAAGCCAACAACTATTTACGATTTGGGGTCGCGGTGTCGGCGGGATAAATCTCTCTCATGGCGTTGGGACCGGAAGGAGCAACCTGGTCGGCGATGTAATGTTGGTACAGGTATTGCTCAATTTCATCGTTGAGGGGACGGGTGATCCTTCGAAGGTGGGGGCCAGGTCGGTAGATGACCTGCCGGACGTGACCGGCCATTGGGATTCATTCTTTGACAAAGCGGTCATCGCGTTTCAAAGCAAAAATAGTCGTTTACTGAGGGAGGAAGCTATTGGTCAAATATCCCCGGTGAGCGATCCATTTGATTTGGGTGAAGAAGACCAATGGCCGGGAATCCTTTTGCTAAATAAGTTCGCCGAAGATGCTACGGGGTTTTTGCGAAATCGGCTCATCGAAGAAACGGATGGACGTGACACCGGATTTCCATACCCGACAAGCATGTTGGCCATGTTCCCGGAACTGAGAAAGCATTTAGTCTAGAATTCGCATCGGTCGGCAGGTGCTAACAACACGATGAGCATTGTATCGCCCGTTAGGAGCGAAGAGATCATTTCTATTAATCCAGCGACCGGCGAGGAAGTTGGCCGTGTTCAGCAGACGCCGGCCGATGATGTGTGCGGCGCCGTTGGCCGCGCACGCGAGGCATTTCAAAAGTGGAAGCTGACGTCATTTGACGAACGCAGGCAATCCATTATGAAGGCCCGCGAAGTGATTCTTTCGCAGTTAGACGACATAGCGCATTTAATTTCAGCCGAATCGGGCAAGCCGTTCGGCGAGGCCATCGCTATGGAGATCGCGCCGGTGCTTGATCTGATGCAGTATTTCGCACGGAATACCGAGAAGATGCTGCGGCCCGCAAAGATTAATATCGGCCTGTACGGAATGCTCGGCCGCACGTCGAAAGTCGTTTATCACCCGCTCGGCGTGGTCGGTATTATCCCGGCATGGAATTATCCGTTTTCGATTCCACTCGGTGAAACAGTGATGGCGTTGATGGCCGGGAATACGGTTGTAATCAAACCTTCGGAATTGACACCGCTGGTCGGTCTGAAGATCGGCGAGATATTCGAGAAAGCGGGATTTCCCTTGAATACAGTTCAAATTGTGACCGGCGATGGACGAACCGGAGCGGCGCTTGTTGAGGCCGGTCCTGACAAGATAATGTTCACCGGCAGCGTCACGACCGGCAAAAAGATAGCGGAAGCGGCGGCGAAGAATCTGACATCGGTCGTGCTCGAACTCGGCGGCAAAGACCCGATGATCGTTTTCGACGATGCGAATTTAGAACTTGCTGCGAGTGCCGCGGTTTGGGGAGCTTTTTGTAATTCGGGCCAATCGTGCTCGTCGGTCGAGCGGCTTTATGTGCAGGATGGAGTGGCTGAAAAACTGACTTTGCTGATCGTGGAAAAAGTAAAAGAGCTCAAACAGGATACGGGCGATAAAGAAGCCACATCGATCGGAGCAATGTCGTCCGAAAGGCAGATCGATATTGTTGAGAAGCATGTTGAAAATTTTCGTGAAAGCGGCGCGAAA
>JACMMN010000461.1 GCA_014379075.1 Pyrinomonadaceae bacterium
AAAGATAAACTAGCGGGGTCGTCCATTACGGAAAATATACTTGAATGTTGGGTCTCGTGCGAGAATCCCGGATCTGATCTCCTTCGAAAAAATGCTCACGCACATTTTATGCGTAATAAGACTGTGATTATAACATAATCCCGTTTAATCGACTGCAAGGTCAAGCTTCTTCCGGCCGATGGCTGTCTATCAGTTCACGGATCATCACCTGACACGAACCGCAGCCGCGGCCGGCGTTGCAAATATCGGAAACTTCGCCGACCTCTTTTACATTATTTGAATCGATGATCTCAATAATTTTTTCTTCCGACACTCCGAAACACGTGCATATTAATGCTTTTTCACCTTGAAATTCGTCGATCGCGTTAATGCGGTATTCCGCCAGTGCATTTTTCAAGGCCTCAATGACGTGATCCGAACACTGCATTTTATCCTTAGGAAATTCCTCCAGGCTTTCCGCAAACCAGCTGCCGATCTGATTCGAATCGACGCCGTGAAGGTCGGTCAGATAACATCCGATGAGGTTGCCGGCCAGGATGTCTGCCGCCGCGATCATATAGCCGCAGCCATCAGTTTGAAATTTTGCAGCTTCGATCCGTTTGCCGGGACTTTCGATCCGCAAATAGATACGAACAAACGATCCGCAGACAAAACTTACGCCTATTCCCGCTGCGTTCTCGTTTTGCAGCCTCCCCGAGTTTGCAGGCAAGTCAAATCTTTCCCCGATCTTTGGCGGATAAAATTTCATCAGTTAAAAAAGTAGGAAGTAACGAGGGAAAAGTAAAGAGGTGTTAACTAATAGTTGTTGCGGTTCTTTACTTTTCTTCTTTCCAACTAAAACATCGGCGACGGTTTTGTGTAAAATATTTAAGATGAATCGTTTTTACTTATTACTTTTTCCTTGTGCCTTTCTACTTTTTTCCGCCTGCCGCCCGGCCGCGCCGCCTGTCGCGGTCGGAAATAAGCCCATCTCGATAAACGACGTGCCGCTGAAAGACACTCAATCCAGACCGCTCAAACCGGTGCTTGAAATGAGCTGGACAGGTTTCGAAGGAAAGATCGAGAAGGTAAAGGATTACCAGGGAAAAGTGATAATTCTCGATTTTTGGGCTACCTATTGCCCGCCTTGTATCGAAGAAATCCCGCATCTAAAAGAGCTTCAGGCTAAATATGGCGCTGAAAATATTCAAGTCATCGGCCTGCACGTTGGCGGCGAGGAAGACCGGCCAAAAGTTCCCGAGTTTGTAGAAAGACTAAAGATAACGTATCCGCTGGCCTACCCTGAAGATGTTCTGACTTCCTATATTTTCGGCCAGGACACGGCGATCCCGCAGACCGCTATCTTCGACCGCAGCGGGCGCTTGATAAAGAAGATCGTTGGATTCAGTGACGTGATAAAGAAGGATCTGGACGCCGCAGTCGAATCGGCGGTCAACGCTGCGAGCTGAGATGAAAGAGGACCCAAAAAGAAATCGAATTCCAACCTTGGAGCAAGTTTCGGCAGGCGGCGTTGCCTTTCGAAAAGCGGACGGCCGAATCGAGGTTGCGATAATCCTGACCGTTCCCGAAATGCGGTGGCAACTGCCGAAAGGAATGATTGACGAGGGCGAAACGGCCGAGCAAGCAGCTACCCGGGAGGTACGCGAGGAAGCCGGCATCGCAACCGATATTGTCGCATCAATAGAAAAGACCGAATACTGGTTCTTCGCCGAAAGAGACGGTGAGCGCACGCGTTTTCATAAGTTCGTCCATTGGTTCCTGATGCGGTACAGTTCGGGCGATGTCGAAGATCATGATGACGAAGTCGCCGAAGCCCGATGGGTTGCGGTCGACGAGGCTCTGACAATGCTCGTCTTCAAAAATGAAAGGGAAATCGTTGAAAAAGCTCGTAATATGATCCGTATTTTGTAAAATCCCATTTGGTGTTACATTGTTGGGATTGCATGAGAATTTCGTGCTAAGGATTTTCTGGGACGTTAAATTCCAGCGAGTTTCTTCAAGATATTTCGGACATCGACAATCCACCTAAAGTTGCACCTCGTATATGCGCGATATTCCCGTTGGAAACGGCACATTGCTCGTCAATTTTGACGATAAATATCAGATCCGCGACGTTTATTTTCCGCACGTCGGCCAGGAAAATCATACCGAAGGCTTCCCTTTTCGCTTCGGAGTGTGGGCGGATGGGGAGTTTTCATGGGTATTTTCGGACGTCTGGGAACGAAAGCTTTGTTATCTGCCGGAAACTCTGGTTACCGATGTCAGCCTGAATAACAAACAGCTGGGAATCGCGATCACGAGCAACGATACAGTTGCGAGCCACGAAAATATCTTCTTGCGGCGGGTGTGCGTGAGTAATTTGCGAAGCGAACGAAGGAACATACGTGTCTTTCTGCACCACGATTTCCGCATTTACGAAAACAATGTGGGCGACACGGCCTTTTACGACCCCGAAACGCTTTCGCTCATTCATTACAAAAAGCACCGGTATTTTTTGATAAATACGGAGCCGCATTTCGATGCGTTTTCGACTGGACGCAAAGCATTTCGCGATCAGGACGGCACGTGGCGCGACGCAGAGGACGGCGAACTTCGCGGCGGCCCGATCACGGAAGGTTCGGTCGATTCGACGCTAGGTTTGCATTTCACACTCGAAGCGGAAGGCGATTTTGAATTTTTCTACTGGATCGCTGCTGCCACGTCTTACGACGAAGCCGCGAAACTAAATAAACACACTCTCGAACGCCGCCCACAGCGTTATATTGAACAAACCGAGAATTATTGGCGCGCATGGGTCAATAAAAACGAAACGGATTTTGCAGACCTGCCGCAAAAGATCGTCGACCTGTTCAAACGTTCGCTGCTTATAGCCCGGACGCAGATCGACAATGACGGCGCGATCCTTGCGGCAAACGATTCGGATGTGACCGAACGGGCGACAGATCATTACAGCTATCTCTGGACACGCGACGGTGCATTCGTGGCAAACGCCCTTGACCTTGCCGGTTTTTCGCACCTCGCCCGAAAATTCTTCGACTTTGCCGCCGGTATCGTTCATCCAAACGGCTACTTTCTTCAGAAATATAATGCAGACGGCACGGTGGCATCCGGCTGGCACGCCGCGTGGGACGTGCAGGGTAAAAAGCAGCTTATCCCGATCCAGGAAGACGAAACTGCACTCGTGCTCTGGGCGCTCTGGCAGCATTACGATAAATACCGCGATATCGAATTCGCGAACCGAATGTACCGGCGGCTGGTCATTTCCAGTGCCGATTTCATGGTCGATTTTCGCCATCCGGAGTTGAAGCTTCCGAAACCAAGCTGGAATCTGTGGGAAGACCGCCGTGGAATTCACACGTTTACATGTGCGACGGTCGTCGCCGGTCTGCGGGCCGCGGCGAAATTTGCTAGGCTTTTTGCCGATCCCGACCGTGCAGATAAATACGAAACCACCGCGGAAGAGATCGTAGGTGCAATGAAAGTGCACCTATACAGCCCAGAACTAGGCCGATTTTTGCGGTCCCTGCAATTTTACGACGACGACTATTATGAAGCCGACGCGACCGTCGACGCTTCGGCCTTCGGAATATTCTATTTCGATTGTTTTTCCCCGGATGACGAAATGGTCGTAGGGACTATGGCCGCCGTTGAAGAAAGACTTTCGGTCAACGGCGGCATTGCCCGGTTCGAAAACGACGGCTACATGCGTACCGCTGGCAGCGGCACGAGCAACAGCTGGTTCATTTGTACGTTATGGCTGGCGGAATATTATATCGCCCGATCGAAAACAAAGGACGATTTGGCTAAGGCTCTCAAAATCCTTGAATGGACGGCCGATCAGGCGTTGCCTTCAGGCGTGCTGGCCGAGCAGCTTGACCCGGTCACGAGCGAACATGTTTCGGTATCGCCGCTAACATGGTCGCATTCTACGTTTGTGGCGACGGTGATCAACTATCTGCAAAAACTAAGCTCGTTGGACGATGGAAATTAGATGCCGGTCAATAATTTACTAGAATCTAACGTCGGACATCTAAAGATCTAATTATGAGAAAAGCAAAAATCCTGGCCACGCTCGGCCCGGCTTCAAATACGCAGGCGACGATAGAAATGATGATACAGTCCGGCGTGAACGCTGTTCGCATCAACATGTCGCATGGAACGCAGGCAGAGCATGCCGAGAGCATCAATAATGCTCGGGCCGCGGCCGAAGTATTAAAGAGGCCGCTCTCCATCCTGGTCGATCTTTCCGGCCCAAAAATTCGCACCCGCACCCTGAAGGACGGACTTCCGGTCGAGCTAATAGTGGGCGAAGAATTTATTATCACTTCCCGCGATATCGTCGGCGGAAGCGGTGCAGTTTCGACGAATTTCACCGAACTTCCGCAGGTCGTCAGCCCCGGGACGTTGATCCTCATCGATGACGGAGCCCTGCAAGTTGAAGTCGAGGCTGTTTCGGAGACCGATGTTCTTTGCCGCGTAGTTGTCGGCGGCTGGCTTAAGGAACGCAAAGGCATTAACTTGCCCAATACGCCTCTTCCGATCCCTTCGATGACCGAAAAGACCATACCGACCTCATCTGGGCGATGGAACAAAACGTCGATTACGTTGCACTATCCTTTGTTCGCAAGGCCGAAGACTGCCGCGAAGTAAAGGACATTATTAAAAAGCTCAACAAACGCGAAATGGGCCGCGCCCTTCTCGTTGCAAAGATCGAAAAAGCGGAAGCGATAGAAAACCTTGATGAAATAATCATCGAAACCGACGGCGTAATGGTCGCGCGCGGCGATCTGGGCGTCGAAACCAGCGTCGAACTCGTTCCCGTCTATCAAAAGCGGATCATCGAAAAAGCGGTTGCGAACGACAAATTCGTTATTACCGCGACTCAGATGCTTCAGTCGATGATAGACAGCCCGCATCCGACACGGGCGGAAGCATCCGACGTCGCAAATGCAGTATGGGACGGAAGCGATGCGGTGATGCTTTCTGCGGAGACCGCGACCGGCACCTACCCGATTGAAACTATCCGCACAATGGCGAGAATTATCGACGCCGCCGAGACCGTGAAACCCGAACAGCTGAGAAGGCCCGTCAAATTTTCACAGCCGCCGTCCGGACGAACGAGCCAGGCATTGTGCAAAGCCGCCGCTTACGCCGCTAAAGAAACGATCACCGAAAAAGTCGCCGTGTTCACCGAATCGGGTTTGATGGCCCGACGTCTGTCGAGCGTCCGCTCCGGGCTCCAAACCTTCGGCCTGACCACTTCGAGCGATGCGTACAATCAATTGTCGTTGATCTGGGGGGTCGAACCATACGTTCACGAGTCGCGGGGGTCGACCAAAATGATGCTCAAGATCGGCGAAAGAACCCTGATCGACGCCGGTGTCGTCGAGGCCGGCGAAACCCTTATAATGATGGCAGGAAGACTGTCGGGTTTAGGATTGTCGAGTTCGGTAATTGTTTGGACCATTGGAGAAGACGTGCCACGAAGGTAAGTACAGGCCGCGCCGGGTGATCAAGCACTCGCTGGTTCACAAACGGCAAATTCTCAGTAAATCTGCCGTCATTAATTTAACCGCGAACCATTGAACCAAGTAATGAACGGTGGCGGGTCGGTTTCATTTTTCTAAATTAATTATTCCGTGTGTTTTGTGAAAACCGTTTTTTAAGAATTTGTCCGCGAAATATACATAAGAAAAGAAGATCAGCGGTAATGACTGATCGAAATAACTAGGTAATTCGTTTTAAGTTGACCAGTATCAAATGAAAATGTATCTTGACAGAAATTATAGTGCCGCCAGATTCGGAGATTAAATGAAACGTAGAGACCGGCCAACTAAAACATTAGCGGTTAGAAGCAAATCGCGGCGGACACCGGGCGTCAAGTATGACGAAGAAGTACGGTTCAATATAATGCTTTCGACACTCGAAAGGCCTGAGTACCCTCAGATTTCCAGCTGTATGACGCTGACGATCGTCATCTACTACACTCTAAATTTTGCCGACCGCCGTACGAAGGCCACCAGAGACGACATCACCGATTGGAATGGCAAAATTCATTACGCCATCGATTCCAATGGCGATTGGTTTGAG
>JACMMN010000462.1 GCA_014379075.1 Pyrinomonadaceae bacterium
AGAACGGTACGGGTTGGATCGAAGTCATAGTCGGTTCGATGTTCTCAGGAAAGTCCGAGGAGCTTATTCGTCGCCTAAATCGCGCGCGTATCGCCAGACAAAAAGTTCAGGTCTTCAAACCGAAGATTGACGCGCGCTATTCCCAGGAAGAGATCGCTTCGCACTCAGGCCAAAAGCACGATTCGATGCCCGTTTCATCGGCGGCCGAATTGATGAAACACGTCCGAGAAGATACACAAGTGATTGGGATCGACGAAGGCCAGTTTTTTGATATGGAGCTAATTGCGGCGGTCAATGAACTTGCGGATTCAGGCAAACGCGTAATTATCGCCGGCCTCGATCAGGATTACACCGGCAAGCCTTTCGAACCGATGCCGCAGCTTCTATCAATTGCCGAATTCATCACGAAAACCCATGCGATCTGCGTCAAATGCGGCAGCACGGCGAATTATTCACAGCGAACGGTCGAATCTGAAGAGCGCGTAGAGGTCGGGGCGAGCGACAAATACGAGGCACGCTGCCGAAAATGTTTCGTGCCGCATTCGGACAGCCCGACGCCTGCTTAAAAATCAGCGAGACTCGGTATTTCGTCAGCTGCTGTTCATCGGACGCTGCTTTTCCTGGACTAATATTTGAGTTGCACGCTGTTCATACCGCGCAGGATGGCTCGCTGGCGACGGACGACGCGTTTCTTGTTTTTGGACGGGTTGAAAACATTGAGCGGGCTGGGGATCATGGCCGATAAATAAGCCGCCTCTTCGCGGCTCAGGGAGGAGGCGGATTTCTTAAAATAATTGCGGGACGCCGCTTCGGCTCCGTAGATGCCGTCGCCCCATTCGATGACGTTCAGGTAGATCTCCAGAATGCGTTTTTTGGACAGTTCACGCTCTAGATAGTAGGTGTAAATTGCCTCGCGTCCTTTTCGTAAAAAATTGCGGTCCTCCGATAAATACAGGTTTTTCGAGAGCTGCTGGGTGACGGTCGAAGCCCCACGTTTGAAACTCGGCATTGGGGGAATCCATGCTTCCGGGTCGTACTCGCCCTCCGCCTTTGCCTCTTTCTCGCCTTCCCTTACCGCCTCGTCCCAAGCCTTGTTAATAGCATCCCAGTCGAAGCCGTCGTGCTCAAAAAACCGTGAATCTTCACCCGCCAGAACGGCCCTTTGCAGGTGCGGGGAGATCTGCTCCATCGGCGTCCAGATCAGGAATTTTCGCTGCTCCCGGCCCTCGGACCTGGCCTCGGACAGCCGGTGCTCTATCATCGATGTCGTCACAGGATTTTCGTTTCGAAGGCTTGAAAAACTGGGAAATGCGATGAGCTCATAAGCCAGCCAAACCGCCACGGCCCCGACAAGAATGAAGAATAATATTTTTGTCCAATACCACATAAATAAGCGGTTAGCGGCAAACCGACATTGCCAAACTAACACAATAGTACGAAATATTGAATTTCAAAGGTTCATATATATTGGGTATGATTCGCGGTTCGAATCCCGTTTTTACAACATGCGTGCAGAATTATCTTGAACAGGCACGGTATTTACGTCTATTCTGAAAGTGTAGTAATATCCGAATAAGTTTCAGGCAAATTATGGCTAAATACGATAACGTCGTAGCGGTGATCCTGGGTGGTGGTGCAGGCTCGCGGCTTTTTCCGCTGACGCGTGACCGTTCGAAACCTGCCGTGCCGCTCGGGGGCAAGTACAGATTGATCGATGTGCCGGTTTCCAACTGCATCAATTCGAGCATCACGCATATCTTTGTGTTGACGCAATATAACTCCGCTTCGCTAAACCGCCATATTTCACAAACATATCGATTTTCGAGCTTTTCGGACGGTTTCGTTGAGATCCTTGCCGCCGAGCAGCGCAAGGACAGCCCGGACTGGTTTCAGGGTACGGCGGACGCGGTCCGGCAGATACTGCCGCATTTGCGGGATTCCCGCGTCAAAACGCTGCTTATCCTCTCCGGCGACCATCTATACCGGATGGATTATCGCGATTTTCTCGACCGGCATTTTTCGACGAATGCCGATGTGACTATCTCCGTGATCCCCGCAAAACGTGAGGAAGCGGAAGGGTTCGGCCTTTTAAAAACCGACGATGCAGGTTCAATAGTCGAATTCAAGGAAAAGCCGTCGGGCGACGCTCTGGAAGCAATGCGCGTCGATACCACTAAATTCGGCCTTAGCGGTGCGGAAGCCGAGCAGCGTCCGTTTCTTGCATCGATGGGCATCTACGTTTTCGATTATCAAAAGCTGATCGAGTTGCTGGCTGCAGATGAAGGAGCGATGGATTTCGGTGGTGAGATCATCCCGACCGCAATCAAAAATTACAACGTGCAGGCCCATCTTTTCGATGGTTATTGGGAAGACATCGGGACTATCCGGGCATTTTACGAAGCCAATCTGGACCTCGCCGCGCCACTTCCGAAATTTAACTTTTTCGATACAAGATCGCCTATCTACACCCGCAGCCGCTACTTGCCGCCTTCGAAACTGCACGATTGCGACATCGATAATTCGATGGTGAGCGAAGGCTGCATCATGAATGGCGTACACGCCCGCAGTTCGATCATCGGATTACGAAGCAGGCTGGACGAAGGCGTGCGGATAGAAGATTCGATAATTATGGGTTCGGATTATTTCGAATCAATCGAGGAGATCAAGAGTGATGTAGACTCCGGCCATCCCCATCTGGGCATCGGTCAAAACACGATGATCCGGCGCGCAATTGTCGATAAAAATGTAAGGATCGGAAAAAACGTGAGACTTTTGAACCTGGCCGGAATCGATCACTACGATCATGAACGGGGCTGTTTTTATATTCGTGAGGGGATAATAATCGTGCCGAAAGGCGCGGTGGTCGAAGACGGGACCGAAATTTAACCGAAAACTATTTCTTTTTCATATTTTTAGCGACAATGTAGCTCTCTCTTGCCCGAACCACCGCATTGGTTTGATCTACGCGCACTTTTATCTTTCGTGTTTTGCCAGGTCTTGCTTCATCCTTCGGGTAATAGCCAAGGCTGTAAAACTCCCGCAATTCGCTGGCGATCTTTGCAAAAGAACTTGCGAGATTTTCGAGCGTGCTCGCAAGATAAATACGACCGCCGGTCCGAACCGCAAGTTGATCTAGATATTCTTCGCCTTTCGCATATTCCTCTGAAGTGGTTCCTTTGTCGCTCGGTGTGCCCATTCCGGGGCCGGGAAGGGGAAACGGAAATGGGTTATTCGCGGGAATTATCGGTGGAGTCGATTTCGGTTTCGAATCCGGAATGCCGATACCGCGCTTGTTCTTCATCGCCTGCACATCCGCGAAAGTGTCGTACCGGATCGGATATATCAGCGCATCGAGTTCCATTGCGTCGCTCAAATTTTCCAGATCGTGCGACGATCGGCTCGTCGTGTCGACCCCGTCAGTAAAAAGCACTATCGCCTTACGGCCCTTTATTGATCTTAGCCGGTCGTTCATTGTCCGGTCGACCGCTTCGTAAAGGCTCGTGCCGTTCGCGATCTTTGTCTGCCGGATCGCTCCGTAGATTCGTTTCCGGTCGCTGGTCGCCTCGCAAAGCATATGAACTTCTTCGTCGAAAGAGATAACGAGGACCTTATCGTCCGGCCTAAGCTGATCGATAAACGCAATTGCCGCATTCTGTATCTCCTCGATCTTAAAGGTCGTGGAATAACTCATGTCGAGAACCAGAGCAACGGTAAACGGCTGCGATTCATTGCTAAAATAGGCTATCTCCTGTTCGACGTTATCCTCAAAAACTTTGAATTGCTCCTTGGCAAGCCCGCCGATGAAGCGATTCTTTCTATCCAGAATTCGCACTGGTATGGATACAAGTTCCGTATCGACCTTAATGAGTTCACCGGAATCGTCCAGCTGGTGCGTATCCGGTGTATCTGGCTCAAATATCAGAACCTCGGGCGTCGGAGTCGGAGTGGGCTGAACGACGGGACGTTTATTCAATTTTTTGTCTGCCGACGACGGCGAAACGCGGCTCGATTGAGCATTCGCACCCGGCAAACCAAAAAGCAGCAAAAGAAAGATATAAAATACGATTTTATTCATTGGAAAACCCGCACAAAGCAAATTCGATTGTTCGATGCTTCGAGGGTTTTATAAAGATGCATCGGGGAAAGCATTCATATTAAAAAACAAAAAAAGGCAATCGGTGTCCGATTGCCTCTTGCGTAACTGAGTACCCGAACCACTCCTTATTTTCCAGCAATTTTACCGCCGTTTTCGCCGACCGTATATGTATTTTTCGCACGCACCACAACATTCGGACGCATTACCCTGACTTTTATTTGTTTGCGTTCACCGATCCGGCCTGGATTGTCTGGATAATAACCGAGGGAATACTGCCTGCGAAGTTCCTCGGCAATTCCGGCGAACGAGGCTTCCAGGCTGCTCAAAACATCAGCATCGAAATTTCGCCCGCCACTATTTTGTGCAAGCGCCGTCAGGTATCGTCGGCCCGTTTCGTACTCGCCCGAACTCGATCCAGAGCTTCCGCCGCCCATCTGTATCGTTCCGCCCCCCAAAATAGTTCCTAAAATATCTTCCAAATTGCCGCGCCTGCGTCCGCGGCGCTGCGGGTAGCCGTAGCCGCCGCGGCCTCCACCACCACCGCCGAACCCATCACGCTGGGTATTGTATCGGATCGGATAAAACAATGCATCGGCCTCCTCGACATCGGTGACAGTGCTTTGATAGTTGGCGCGACGCGACGTGGTATCGACGCCATCGGTAAACAAAACCACTGCCTTCCGCCCTTCAATTCTGCGAAGTTCCTGATTTATAACGTAATCGACTGCCTCGTAAAGGCTAGTGCCGTCACCCATTCGCGTCTGACGGATAGCATTCCGAAGCTGATTTCGATTATTCGTGGGCTGGCTCAAGACTCTGACACTATCATCGAATTCGATCACCATGACCCGGTCGTTGGCCCGAAGCTGATTAACGAAAGAAATTGCCGAATTCTGGATCTCCTCGATCTGAAACTGTGTGGAGGGGCTGACATCGATCATCAAAACGACCGTGAACGGCTGTTCGACTGATTGAAAATAACCGACCTTTTGTTCGATCCCATTCTCAAAGATCTGAAAATCCTTTTGCTGCAAGCCGGATATGAAACGCCCTTCGCGGTCCAGAACGGAGACGGGCATAGTCACGAGATTTGTCTCGACCTTGATAACTTCATTCTCGTCTTCGATTCCGGGTGTCGGTGTCGGTGCTGGCCGGTTGCTGCTGCCGCCGATCAATACAGGCGGCCGGTTCGACGAATCACGGGGCGGGGCGTTTTGGATAGCGGGAGCGACAGGCGTCGGTGCGACGCGCGGCCGGGTCGAGCGGGTGCCCTGACCAAAAGTGGTAAAAGTCAGCATCCCCAAACATACGGCAAGAAGCATTAAGTTCTTCATAATTTCGATTCTCCGGGCGCAAGAAACTTACTTTGGGGAAAGCGAAATTATGATTAGAATTCGGGTTTATTAGTTGCTA
>JACMMN010000463.1 GCA_014379075.1 Pyrinomonadaceae bacterium
AAAACTCCTGGAAAGCGGCTGGGCGGATATGGTCTACGAAGACGATGAGGCGCGGATACTGAGGATACGCACCACAAAAGGCGAACCGGCAAAAGACGCCGCGGAAGAAGCCCCGGAAACCGAGGAAGAGAAGAAACTTCTGGATGAAGAGGAAAAAGCCGGAAATTTGGAGCCTAATACGAATGCTGTCGTCGAGGAAGGAGAAGCGAATTAGCATGAAAATTCTGCTTATTACAGCAATAGTTTTTGCCGCTCTGGCATGCACGCCGAATCAGAGCATTCTTAATTCGGCCAATGAATCCGCAACGCCCAATGCTCCGTCGAATATTTCACCCCCGGTCAGCAGTTTCGAAAACGATCTGCAATCGATGCGGGACGCGGATTTTAACTTCATCCATGTTTTCCGGCGGAAGGACGGAAAGGTTATGGATGCCGACGACAAGCGTTTTATGGCCGGAAATACGCCGGCTGAGACCAATCGGCGGCGGCTGTCGGATGACGGAAAGGCGATCATTACGGGCTCGAATTACCGTTTTCCACCCGAGATCATCACGCTTTTGACCGGCCGGTTCGACTTGGAGGATCATTCCAAGCCGGAAAGTGAAATAATGAACGCCAACGGAAATTCAAATGCAAAATAGATGAGCGAAGAAAAAGAAGATGAGAAGCCGGAGATCACGAACGAGAACATTCTCGGCGAAACATCCGGCGATATTCAGCGGGTATCGCTTGTTTCGACATCGCCGTCCGTCCGCTCGATAGTCCGCGTCGTTCTGATCGTCTTGCTTCTGCTCGCGGTCAGGGATTTTCTCGGCATTCTCCTGTCGTCGCTCACCTATCTTTTCTTCATGATAGTGCTGGCGGTATTCCTCGCGTACATCATCAATCCGCTTGTCGATCTCATACAGCGTCCGTTTATAAACCGAAGCTATGGCAGGATAATGTCGCGGGCGCTTGCGATCGCTCTTGCCTTCCTGCTGTTGTTCTCGGTCGTGGGTGGATCGGTCTATTACTTGACACCGCGAGTAATCGAACAGACAAAAACGTTTGTCGCGAATGTCCCCGCTTATACCACATCGGTTCAATCAACGATCAACGATTTGAATCGCCGGTTGGCCAGAATGCGGATGTCTGAGCCCGTCCAAACGGAAATCAACGAAAAAATAAACACTTTTCTTGAAGACGCGGGAACCTTCATCACTACACTGCTGGGATTGAGCGCGGTCTATGCGTTGACTTTTCTGCCATGGCTGATCCTGGTGCCGATCCTGGCGTTTTTCTTTCTGAAGGACGCTCAGCTTTTCCGCGTCGGACTTTTGCGGATCGTACCTGTCGGCGATTGGCGAACACGGGTGGATTCGATCATATCCGATGTCAACGATACGCTTAAAGCCTATGCCAGGGCACAGTTGATATCATGTATTTTGATCGGACTCTTATGCACGCTGGGGTTTTACCTGCTGGGAAATGATTATGCTCTGCTCCTCGGGATCCTTGCCGGAGTTCTGGAATTGATCCCGCTGCTGGGCCCGTTGACGATCGCTCTGCTGGCTATAACGATCGGCGGACTGGAGTCGGGCTGGCAAGCGTTGTGGACAGCCGTATTTCTTGCCGCATTGCGCGTCGCTCAGGACTATTTGATCTATCCTCGTATCGTTCGCGAGGGAATTCACCTTCATCCGCTTGCGATCATTCTTTCCGTGCTTGCCGGTGAGCAGATCGCGGGAATTCCCGGCGTTTTTATCGCGATTCCGGTCGTAGCGGTCATGACGGTTCTCTATAAACACATCCTCGACCATACCGACAGCCGCGGACTTTTTACCGGCCTGCTCGAACCCAAGGAAAACAAGGAAACCACGACATTATGACACCCACCCTTTGGCTGATCGTTTTCTTTTTTATCCTGTTGGCGTTGAGCATTCTCGTCTATGTGCTCGTGGTCCGGGCCTATTATTGGGGCGACAAAAAGCAACCGCCGGCTAGGAAGAAGAAATGATCAAATCACGAAAGCGGGTAACATCGTCTATGCAAGGTTCGATCGTCACAACATAGCAGGGCGTCTCAAACTTCAGATTTTTCAATTTGACGGCATCCTTCGCCGTGGTTATAAAAGCATCAATATTGCATTCTCTTGCCTGTTTTTCGAGTCCATTTATATCTTGTTGTGTATAGAAATGATGGTCGGGAAATTTTCTGATTAATGACAGATCGAATCCATTCATCAATTCACTGTCAAACGTTTCCAGCAAATGCCCAAAGAAACTGTCTGGATTTCCCAATGCGCAAAATGCAGTTATCCGAACCCCGTTATCGACATTTTTTGGATTGCCTTCTGCACGCAGCGATTCCCAGCCTATATCATCTGCTGACCTTTTAAGTCTTCTTTGCGAAGTTGTGTGAAACTCTTCCAGTCCAATAACGGCAGATATCCTATTCTCCGACACAAAAACTTGCAGGCCGGGATGCAGATCTGAAATTTGCGACTTCAAATTCTCAATATTTCGTGCCAGATTTGCTCTTGTTAAGATCATCATGTCCGCCCGCTTCAAATTCGCCAACGGCTCGCGCAAGATTCCAGCGGGGAGCATTTTGCCGTTTCCAAAAGGATCGGTCGCGTCCACGCAAACTATATCCAGATCGCGTTTTGCCCGGCGATGCTGAAAACCATCGTCCAAAACAAAAACCGTTACGCCGAAATTTTCTTTGGCCCAACCAGCTGCCGAAACTCTGTCCGGATCGGCGATAATTATCGCCTTTCCCAAAAGCTTTTGAGCAAGCTCGACAGGTTCGTCGCCGCCCCTGCCGGCATCAGCCAAAACATTTTTGCAGTCGGAAACCAAAACACGGCTTTTCGGATTCTTGCGGCCGTATCCGCGTGACAGGATGCAAACTGTTTCACCTCTTTCGGCCAATATTTCAGCAACAAGCCCGACGAGCGGTGTTTTTCCAGTTCCGCCGGCCGTTATATTACCGATACTAATTGTCCTGGCTCCAAGCGAATGAGAATTAAACACACCTTTGTCATAAAGCGTATTCCTAGCATCTGCAATTTTTCCGTAAAGCCAGCCGAAAGGGAATAACATATTAATTGGCCGAAGCCTGACCGTTGGGAGGGGCATTATTATAGTTGGCAGAAGGCAGTTGCAGCAGACAGTAAAGAACTTTCTTTAAATGCTTACGGTCAATACCAAAACTGCCCAACCCCGGCAAGAAAGCCCTCGCTTACGGTCAGGCTTCTGCAAAATCGATCCTAAAGATTTAAAAAGTTTTGAAGTAAATGTTTACCCTGTTCCGTAAGTATGGATTCCGGATGAAACTGAACGCCTTCTACCCTCAAAGTCTTATGGCGAAGTCCCATTATCAATCCGTCGGGAGATTCGGCCGATATCTCAAGCGATTCGGGAAACGATGAGCGTTCGACGATCAGGGAATGGTAACGGCCCGCGTTAAAAGTTTCGGATAAGCCTTCGAAAATCGTTTTCCCGTCGTGATTGATCTCGACCGGCTTCCCGTGAACAGGCTCCGGTGCCCGAACCACTTTTCCGCCAAAATGCTGCCCGATCGCCTGGTGGCCAAGGCAAACGCCAAGAATTGGCAAAGTTTCGGCAAATTTTTCTATGACTTTAAGCGTAACCCCGGCATTATCCGGCGTCCCCGGACCGGGCGATATCAGTATCCTTTCCGGTTTCAGATCGTTTTCTATCGCTTTAACGGTAACCTCGTCGTTGCGGAAGATCTTCATTTCAGCCCCGAATTCGCCCAGATACTGAACGAGGTTGTAGGTAAAGGAATCGTAATTATCGATAACGAGAAGCATTTGTTGACTAACGCAAATTTGTACGTCGAAGCCGTTCTTTATTTACTATTTCGCACATTCACTTTATCATAATCACGACACCCAACGGAGGCTCGATGAAATTGTCCATATACGCCGCGTTTATCATATTTATCCTGTTGTTCGCCCCCATAGCCAACGCTCAGGTTGCCGTTAAAAAAACGCCTTCGGAAGACGCCGAGAAGCTGAAAAAAGAAGCTGTGGCATTCCTGCGCGAAACGATGGCGGATGTGAATAACCTGCGAACGCTCGAAAACCGGATAAGTTTCGCCGCCGAAATGGCTAGTTTGATGTGGTTTCACGACGAAAAGGAAGCACGGTCAATGTACGTCACGGCGATCGGCGACTTTAAGGAATTGCTGCTCCAGTACGATGCGCGAATGAATTCCATGGCATCCGAAAATGACGCGGATGTTTATTCCGGCGGTATATTCGGCGATGTCAGCGACCGCTCACGCCTGACGCGGCGGTTTCAAACAGCAATGCAGGTCCGGCAGCAGATCGCAATGAGCCTTGCCGAACATGACGCCGAACTTGCGTTTAGCTTTTATTACGAGAGCCTTGGAACGATATCAAACGTTGAATTTCGCAAACAGATGGAAAGCCGCGACACGTATTTCGAACATCAGTTGATGACGCAGGTAGCCGAATCCAATGCCGAAAAGGCCGCGCAGTTCGGAAAGAAATCGCTGGCAAAAGGTCTCAATTATCAGCACGTCGAACTGCTCAAAAAGATTTACGCGAAGGACGTCGATAAAGGCATCGATTTCGGTGCGGCCATATTGAGCAAGATGAAAAGCGAGGAGCTAAAGCTTTCGGATTTTTATATAGCGAGTAATTTGCTCGATTACGGCGGCGGCAGCCTCGAAAGATCTAAAAAGGAAGGCGGAAAGAAACCTGTCTACAGCCAGCAGGATCTTCGCGATCTGGCGGAACTGCTTGCCCAGGGCGTGTTGAGATCGGATTCCGAGGAAGAAGCGTCGGGAATGCAGTATGTGACGGCAATAGAAAAATATTCGCCGTCGCGGGCGGCCCAGATACGTGCCAGGTCCAAAGGCAGAAACTCAAACAGGAATTCGATGAGTTATTCGGCAAACGCTATGAATTCCGCATCAAATGCCATCGGATATGGGGGTGCGTATGCGTCGAATTCAAATTCGAACTACAGCCCATATCAAAAAGAACTGGAAGACCGTCTAAAAGATGAAGAGAACCTAAAGAACGATGTCGAAAGCCTCGGTTCGGCCGCGCTTCCCAAGGAGGAACGCGAAAAAATAATCGACCAGGCCCGAAAGATCCTCATGCGCACGCCGGGACGCGATAAGAAGATCATGGGATTGAGCATGCTCGCCAAACAAGTTTCGAGTGCCGGAGATAAAGAACTTGCTGCCGATATAATGAAGGACGCGCTAAACCTGATCAACCCGCAGCCGAAGAACTATCAGGATTTTATGCTGACCTGGATGCTCGCGGCCGGTTATGCCGAAGCCGACCCCGAAAAGGCTTTTCCGCTCCTTGAAGACACGATCTACCGTGTAAACGACACGATAGCCGCGTTTGTAAAGGTCGGCGAATTCATCGATGCGGCAGGCGTAATGATACAGGACGGAGAAGTCCAGGTAGGCGTCTTCGGCGGTTCGATGGTCCGCGGGCTGACGAGCGAACTGGGAATGGCGGACGCAACGCTGAGGGCTTTAGCAAAAAACGATTTCACGAAAACGAAAAATCTGACGTCGCGATTCGATCGGTCCGAAGTCCGCATTCTCGCAAAAATGATGATCCTGCGTGCGGTTTTAGGTGACGGGAAAGACAAGAACCGGGACATCGAGATGGATGGCCTGATTCCGACCCAGCCGATCGTTCAACACTAAGCCAGGCTTGTTCCCTGAAGCCACTGCCCGCCGTCTACGACAAGCGTAACGCCGTTGATGTAACTTGCCGCGTCCGATGCGAGAAACAACGCAGCGTTTTCGATATCCGCGATCTTGCCGAAACGTCCGAGCGGTATTTTCCGAGTGATCTTTTCCTTCAACGCGTCAGGCAGCAAACGTTTCATGCCCTCGGTATCTTCGATCGGCCCGGGAGCGATGCCGTTGACGCGAATGCCGTGTTTGCCCCATTCGACTGATAGGTTCCGCGTGATCGCATCGACGCCGGCCTTTGCCGCCGAAACGTGTATCTGCATCGGCGTGGCGAGATAATGAAGCGTTGCCGAGATATTCAGGATCTGGCCCTTTGAACTTTGAAGTTCTTCGAATGCCGCGCGGCAGACGTTGAACGTTCCTTTGGTATCGATATCCACAACAGTTCCGAAACCGTTCGACGACAACTGATCCGCCGCGCACAGGAAATTCCCGGCGGCACCGTTTATAACGATATCGATCTTTCCGTAGTGCTCGACAGTTTTAGCGATCGCGTTTTGCACGGCGTCAAAATCGCGCACGTCGGCGGCGACGGCAAAACATTCGCCGCCATTTTCCTCTATGAACTGTTTCATCGGAATTAGGTTTTCTTCCTTACGGCTCGTTATCGCGATCTTCGCGCCGTGTTCGGCAAAAGCACGTGCGACGCCTCCGGTTATTCC
Organism: Pyrinomonadaceae bacterium; assembly: GCA_014379075.1. Classification (GTDB taxonomy): domain Bacteria; phylum Acidobacteriota; class Blastocatellia; order Pyrinomonadales; family Pyrinomonadaceae; genus OLB17. The sequence goes on from JACMMN010000463.1 coordinate 6,420, forward strand.
GGTTCCGCCGCCGGTTACAAACGCAACTTTACCCAGCAAGATGTTATCTGCGAATATATTACTCATAATGTGTTCGGATTTTAGCACGAAAATCGTCCACAGATGAACACGGATTAACACAGATATTTTATGCTGATACTTGCCAACAATTTATTGAAAAAATATCTTTTAATATCTGTATTCATCTGTGTTCATCTGTGGTTAATTCTGCTTACTGCCTGCGGTTCAAAGCCTACCGATATCCGCACCGTAATTCCCGCCGATGCTCTCATATACCTCGAAGCAGACGATCTGGGCAAAGCTGTTAGTGCCATTGCGGAAAATAAAATGTTTCAGCAGATGGCGAAAAGCAAGCCCGATCTTTCCGCGCTCAAGGGCATCAAGATCGCCGTCGCGGTCACGGGATTTGAAACGTCCGAACAGCCGGTAACTGAAGAAAATTCGGTCCTGAATTTCCAGCCGCGTTTCGTGGCCGTAGTTGAAACCAACGCCTGGAATTTTCAGGCTGTGAGTTTCACAGAGAACAAGCTTGGCGAATTTATCAATGAAGTTTACGGCGGCGGTGTCGAACTCGAAACTTCGGACAAAAATGAAGGCAAATACTTTATCTGGACCTCGCAGGACGGCCGCAAAGCGTATGCGCTCGTGCAGGGAAGCGTCATCTTTTTCGGCAACGACGAATCCGCGATCGAAAAATGTCTCGCCGCAAAACGCGGCGAATCCGACAGCATTGCCAAAAATCCTAAGGTCACCACGGGCGACCGTCTCGCGTTCGGCTACGTCTCGAACGACGGTATCGCCCAGATCGCCAATCTCGCGGGCATCCACCTAGCGATGGCATCGAGCGAGGAAGGCGAAGTAAAAAGTTTTGTCGCCCGGGTTCTGCCCGAAATTCTGCGTGGTTCGGTCAAAGAAGTCACGTGGACAGCTGCTAAAACGGAAACTGGCATTGAGGATAAATTCACGATCGCGACCGCTCCCGAGGTTGCACGGGTTTTTGATGAAACGCTTGTTCCGGCAGGCAGCACCGATGCAAATCTCGCGGCTTATCTGCCCGCCGACGTTCTCTCTGCAACGCGCTATGACCTGAAAGATCCCCAGATCGCGTGGCGAAGTGTATTGCTCACCGCGCAAAAACAAACCGACTCGGTTAGCGGAAATCTTATCGCCGCGTTTTCGGGCAGCCTGTTCGAGCCTTTTGGAATTGAGGACGCCGAACTTATGTTGAGCTCAGTTGGTCCTCAAATTCTGACCGGGAAATTTGACACTGCGGGTGAAAACGTTGTTGTAATTGCAACCGTAAAAGAGCCTCAAAAGGCAAGGAACGCCATCGCGAAGGAGATCAGCTTTGCAAGATCGCCGGAAAAACAGTTAAACGCGGACGTCTGGAAATCCGATGACGGCGAAATATCGGCGGCGTTCATCGAGGACAAACTGATCATTGGCGACGCTGGAAGTGTTCTCAAATGTTTGCAGGCAAAAATGGACGGCGTAAATTTCACGAAAAGTGAATTATTCAAACAATTCTCAGAAGGCAAAGCGGTCTCAGTTACCGCCGGGAAGGATTTCGAGTCCGCCGGGAAGATCGTCGAGGTTTTGGCCGAAAAGAAAGCGGCAGATGAAGCGAACCCTATTAATTTCGTAACCGAAACCCGCTTCAACAAAAATGGCATTGAGCGGCGAACAGTATCTGATTTCGGCCTTATCGGATCCATTATTGAGCAATTCGGGAAGGAATAAAGGTGAAGAACGCATCAGTACCACCTGCGGTAGCGGGTGGTACTTTCGATGCATTGACACCAGACTATGTGGAACGACACGGACATACCGCTTGCATTTTTCATTTCATTCAGATGTTATGGCACGTGGCTGCACGGCGATGAGCGTGGATCTGCTGAAGTTTGAATAGGCCGCTAAAAAAGATCCCCACCCGCTACCGCAGGTGGTACTGACCAGTCCGCTAACTTCCGATGCCGCTGACTTCGACTATCGAGGCTATTTCCTTTTTGCTTCTTTTTTCAGCTTCCGCACATTTCGCTCGATCCATCTCTCCGCTTCTTCAAAATATTCGAATTTCTCTTCGTCGCGGCGGAATGCGGGTGTGTGGTTATAGCGTCGGCCGTTGTGGTGTACGGTTGGGTGGTGGATATGGAGCATTTCGTGAAAAACCACCGATTCTACGACGTATTTTGGTACATTTACCGAGTCCAGCGATTTGCTGATGACGATGGTCTTGTGTGTGGAATCATGGTGCCCTAGAATCCGGTACGTCTTGCGTGCCGACCACGTCAGCACGGGTTTTGACATATTACCCCAAAAATATTCGCGGTTCAGAGCCTCAAAAATTTCGCCCAGGTGGTAAACGGCCCCATTATCTGTCGAAATGATCTTGCGTCCGCGAGAGCGCTTGCTTTCGGTTGCCTTCTCACGCATTTCTACGGTTTTTATATACTCTGAATATATTTCGCGGGCGCCGGCCGGAACTTTTTTTCGCAGCAGTTTCGAGACAAGAATAAAAGCCAGTGCCTGTTGTTCGAGCGGCGGCATATCGCGGCACATCTCCGCGATGCGGACGAATATTTTACCGTCACGGACGCGGATCGTATGATTGATCCCGATATACGGGTAGAAGCGGACGTCAATCTCCTGAATTTCCCTTTTCGGGTCGTAAGTTCGAAAGGCTTCTATGTAAAGGCCGCGAAGAGTTGAGCTGCCGTCCGGCATAAAATTGTTAATCACAGTTAAACTAATAATTCTTGACAGGTTACAGATGAAAATGGTATCAAATAAATGGCAAGTATGCCGCTCTGATGCGGTTTGCTTCAAACTCACCTTGAAAAAATGTTACGCAGCGAGCCAAACCTTAACGTCGAGAAAAGCTTGAATTTTCCTGACTCTCGCGGGCAAACTATCCTTTCAGCGATAATCAACGAACATTTTGTTACGGGTGAGCCTGTTGGGTCTAAGGCTATCGCGGAAAAATTTGCCAATGCCTCCGGGCTGAGTTCGGCGACGATTCGGGGCGTGATGGGCGAACTTGAAGACCTCGGCCTACTCGAACAGCCGCACACATCGGCCGGCCGCGTTCCGACGGACCAGGGTTATCGATTTTACGTTGACAATCTGCTTGGCGTTCTAAGCATCTCGAATGACGATCTTTACCGCATCGGCGGGGAATTCGGCTTAAGCGAGAATGAATTTGCGGCGACGCCCGACAGGTTGATGGAACGTACTTCCCAATTGCTGTCTGCTCTTTCAAATAATGTGGGTATCGTGGTATCGCCCAGCCTGGCAAGCGACCGCCTGCAGCATATCGAATTCGTCAATCTTTCCGATAACCGGATTCTCGTCGTGTTGGTTTCGGCGCCGAATATTGTCCATAACAGGATAATCCGGCTCAACGTAAGCTTTACGAAGGAAGAACTCGAACGCACGGCAAATTACCTAAACGCCGAGTTTGCCGGAAAGAACCTGTCGGAGATCAGGGCCGAGATCCTCAAGCTCATGCACGAGGAAAAAGCTCTTTTCGATAAATTGCTGCAAACGGCAGTCATTCTTTGTTCGCAAAGTATTGAGGACGAAGAAGACAGGCTCGGCGAGGTTTATGTTGACGGTGCGTCGAACATTCTCAAGAAAAGCGACTTCGCCGATCTTGAAAGGCTTCGCGAACTGCTCAGCACGATTGGCGAGAAATCACGCCTGATCGAGATCCTGACCGAATGCATCGCCCGCGATACTTCGCAAAAGGGAAACGTTCAAGTCGTGATCGGCCGCGAGAACCGCACACCTTCATTCCAGAACTGCACGCTTATCTCGGCACCGTACCGGATAGGAAACAGTTCGGCGATAGGGACCCTCAGTGTGCTGGGTCC
>JACMMN010000464.1 GCA_014379075.1 Pyrinomonadaceae bacterium
ATTTTAGAATGACTAACCATTCAGGCGTTATTATTGGCAGGCCGTTCGGAAGATCGTATGCTTCTTCCAGGGCTTTTTCGTAAAATCGGCGGGCCTGGTCGTTTCGGACAATCCAATCCAGAGGAACTTGTATTTTTCCAACCTCCACCTGGTACCGCACTCCGCCAAAACCTAGACGCCGTTCTGAATCAATCGGTAAAATGCCCGACGCGATAACATCGACGTCTTTTGTAAGCCTCGGGCTTCCATAGAAATGCATAGCAATTCCTCCGACAAGGGCAAAAGTGATATTGTTTTTCTTTGCGAGAGAAACATACTTCTTTACGGCTCTCAGACCTGCGTCGGTAGCGATCATAGGGTTCGGATTATTATTCATATTCCGTTCGACTAATTTAATAATTTCCTTTTTGGTCATCATTCACTTGGATTATAGCGTCGAAACGGAAATTTCGACAATGGCGAATCAGGTGAGCCCAGTCGCCATTCTCCCGGTTTTGTCGCGAACGCGAACATGAAATAATTGTTATAATTTTGAGGGCAGCGTTTGATTATGGGAATAAAGCACGATCTTAGAAAAATTCTTTGGAAGGCTGGTGTTGATGTTTGCAGATTCGGCCAGTCGTCGCGTGAAGTGGCCCGGATGCGGAGGGTTTTTGCAATGCACGATATTAACGTCGTTCTTGACGTAGGAGCCAATACCGGCCAATTTGCGCAGTATTTGAGAAGCGATATCTTATATGGAAAAAAGATCGTATCTTTCGAGCCTCTGAGCTCTGCTTACGAACAGCTTCGCATTAACGCGGACTCCGATCCAAGGTGGGAAACGTTTAATTTCGCTCTAGGCGAGGCTGACAAGACAACGGAGATCAATATTGCGGGAAACTCGCTCAGCAGCTCGCTGCTGCCGATGATGGAATCGCACGTCAAAGCCGCTCCGCAATCGGGTTATATCGGACAGGAAATAATCGAGGTCCGGACGCTCGATTCCGTGTTCGATGGCCTGTGCTCAATGAGCGATAAGATTTTTCTTAAACTGGATACGCAGGGATTTGAGAAGCAAGTTCTGGAAGGTGCGGAGCAATCGCTGGAGTCGATCGATACGGTTCAATTGGAAATGTCTCTGATTCCTGTATACGAGGCCGCCGTGACGTTCGATGAACTTTACCGCTTTATGCGAGAAAAGGGCTTCGAACTAATAGCGATGGAGGAAGTGTTTTCCGATGAAAAGACAGGAAAGCTTTTGCAGATAGATGGTGTTTTTCATCGATTCTGATTTCTAGAAAAGTTCTGAGTTCACGCTTCAGCGTGCTTCTTCGTTACGTCAAAGACACGCTGAAGCGTGAACTCAAAACTCTTGATATAATGGAATCAGGGCAATGAATTTCGATAAACTCCTTAAAATCCTATCCTACGCGGCCGTTTTTTGCGGTTTCTTTTCGCTGTGGGTTTCGGGCACATTCGGAGTAATTGGAACGGCGCTTTTTGTTTCGGTGATGATAGCGGGCTGGTTTTTGGAAGGGTCGCGGTGGCAGATATCGGAACGGCTCGGAACGGTTTTGATCGTTTTGGCAATGCCGGCGTTCTATCTGGGTTGGAAATTTCAGGTGTTCGGCTTCACGACCAGCGAGGCAATGGTCGCCGGGATATTGGCAAGACTGATCCTGTCTTTAACGGCAATAAAGATCTTGCAGCGTAAATCCGACCGGGACTGGATCTTTCTTTATTTGATGGCGTTTTTTGAAGTGCTGCTTGCTGCCGGACTCAGTATCAGCGCATTATATCTGTTCTCGTTCGTAGCCTATGTGTTTATTATGGCCTGCACGATCATCCTTTTTGAGATCAAAAAGAGTGACAAAACGACCATCGATAAATCTACGTTAAAAGACGCAGCAATGGCTGCCTCAAGGCTCGCGGCGATGCCCTTGCGTCGGCTGCCTGTCACGGCAGTTGTTTTAATAGCTTTTATCATCATGCTTGCGACACCGATGTTTTTTCTGCTCCCGCGTGTCGGCGGCGCCGGAATCGGGGGAAATTCGGGCGGCCTCTCGACATCTTCCGGGTTTTCGGACACGGTAAAGCTCGGCGGTATCGGCAGTATCCAGCAAAAAGACGAAGTGGTAATGCGTGTACGTCTGGAAAACCGGGACGAGGGTCTTGGAAATCTTCGTTGGCGCGGGATTGCGCTCGACACTTTTGACAATCGATCCTGGAGCCGGACGAAAGCGGCGTTTAACGAAACGAAAGTGAAAGGCGAACGCGATCTTATCCAGGTCGATTTCGCGACCGGCCGCGAAAGCCTGACCCTGCAAACCATATATCTCGAACCGCTTGACCGGCCCGTGCTGTTTTCCTTGTCGCGGGCGATCGGCGTTCAAGGAAATTTTCCGGCGCTGTTTAAGGATGTCCACGGAGCGATCACTTTCCCACGTGTCGGCGAACGCGTTAGCTACAAGGTGCTTTCCGATCGAACTCTTCCCACCGCATCGGAGTTGAGATCGGACGATTCCATTTATCCGGCTGAGGGGCAAAATTATCTGCAGCTGCCGGAAAACCTGGATCCGAGGATCGCCGAACTATCCCGGCAGATCATCGGAGTTAAGGCTAATCGATACGACGCGGCTCGTTTGCTTGAATCACATCTGCAAAACAATTTTGGATATACCCTCGAACAAAAAGCCGGCGGCGACGAACCACTCGCGGATTTTCTTTTTAACGTCAGGGAAGGCCACTGCGAATATTTTGCGACTGCCATGGCGGTAATGCTGCGGACGCAGGGTATCGCTGCACGGATCGTCAATGGCTTTCAGCAGGGCGAATATAACGAGACGGCTGATGTTTATGTAGTCCGACAGAAGCACGCTCATTCGTGGGTGGAAGTTTATTTTCCGGGAGAGAATGCGTGGGTGCCGTTCGATCCGACGCCGTTTGGCGGAAGGGATGTGGATACGGCGTATGCAGGGATCGGCGGCCGGATCAATAAATATCTTGAAGCTCTGGAAACATTTTGGATACAGTATTTTGTCGCGTTCGACAATCAGGAGCAGCGTTCGTTGTTTACTTCGGTCCGCAAGAGCGTTGTCGAATATCAAAGTAAAACGTCATCATGTCTGG
>JACMMN010000465.1 GCA_014379075.1 Pyrinomonadaceae bacterium
AAAAAATCTATATTATCGTGATCGGCGGCTATTATAGCGCGGAAGTCCTTAACCGTTTAAGTGTTGACCTGTGTTCTTAGGATGCAAAATAATAATCTTCCAGAACCCAACCAATATAGGCTGCCAAACGGAATTAAAGCATTGCTAACGCATCTCGAATTCTTAACATTAATCCATGACAATCGCCGACCGCCATTATTTCGATAAGTTTAATTTCCTCATCGGTGGTGAATTAAGGGAACTTGTCGACCGCTTTGATTTTACAGGTCAGAATGGCGATCTGAATTATCAAACCCAAGCTTCTGCCGTTTATTCGTCAAATATCGAAGGCAATAGTATTGATCTCAATTCTTTCATGAATTCCAGAATAGCGAATGTTAAGTTTGAGCCGCAAAAAGAGCTTCGGGAAATCGAGGACCTAGTCTCGGCTTACGAGTTTGCCCAAAAAGAGCCGCTTACAGAAGTAAACCTATTGAAAGCCCATTATTTATTCTCCGAACAGTTCGTAATTAAAGAATTGAGGGGTATATACCGAAACGAAAAGGTCGGTGTATTCGGGCAATCGGGATTGGTTTATCTTGCCGTCGAACCCGAATACGTTGCGGCCGAGATGAAAGGTTTTTTTGAAGAAATTTCAAAACTCCTTTCAACAAAACTCTCTCTCGAAGAAACGTTTTACTTTGCTTCGCTGATCCATTTGAGATTTGCTCATATCCATCCGTTCAGCGATGGTAACGGGCGGGCGGCTCGTTTGTTGGAAAAATGGTTTTTGGCGGAACAGTTAGGACTGGAATTTTGGAAGATCCCGGCTGAGAAATATTATAAGGAACATCAGGCGGAATATTACGCGAATATAAAGCTGGGCGTAAACTTTTATGAGCTGAACTACGATAAGAGCTTGCCGTTCTTGACGATGCTGCCCAACAGTCTCCGTAACGCTTAACAAACTCAATCCGCTTTTGGACATATAGCTCGTTTCTCAATTACATTTAAATCAAACGAACCATGCGGAAAGCGTGAATTCTGAAATTATGGAAAATCTGAAGAAAACTCCGCTCAATAATGTTCACCGCGAACTCGGCGGGAAGATGGTCGATTTCGGCGGCTGGGATATGCCGGTGCAATATCCGGCGGGCGTGATGGAAGAACACCTGCGGACACGGACGGCGGCGGGGCTTTTCGACGTTTCGCATATGGGCGAGATTTGGGTCGAAGGCACGGACGCCATCGATTTCGTCAACCGGCTGACTACTAACGATGTTACAAAACTCGTCGACGGACAGGCCCATTATTCCGCACTCACCAATGAAAACGGCGGAGTCGTGGACGATCTGCTGGTTTACCGGTTCGATCAAAACAAGCTGCTTCTCGTTGTAAACGCGGGAACGACCGAAAAGGATTGGGATTGGATAACGTCGCACGAAAATAAAGGCGAAGACATCGCCCTGACCAACGCAAGCAAAGATTACTGCCAGATCGCCATCCAGGGCCCGAACGCCGTCGCAATTTTGCAGCAGTTGACCGAAACGAATCTGGACGAGATCAATTATTATTGGTTCACGACCGGACGAATTGACGGCATCGAATCGATAATTTCGCGCACCGGCTATACGGGCGAAGACGGCTTCGAGGTTTACGCGTCCGCTGAATTTGCGGAACAGATCTGGAAAAAGCTGCTCGAAACTGGAAATTACGGAGAAGATAACGGAATACTGCCTGCTGGACTCGCCGCTAGAAACACGCTGCGGCTCGAATCGGGAATGTCGCTTTACGGCCACGAACTCAGCGACGAAATTATGACGATCGAATCCGGCTTGGGCTGGATCACGAAACTTCAGAAAGGTGATTTTATCGGGCGTGACAAATTGGTCGCAAAAAAAGAAAAGGGTTTGGACCGCAAACTCGTCGGCTTTGAAATGACCGACCGCGGCATTGCCCGTGACGATTTCGATGTTTATATCGACGACAAAAAAGTCGGCTA
>JACMMN010000072.1 GCA_014379075.1 Pyrinomonadaceae bacterium
CTATAAAAGGAGGGATAAATACACGTTTTATGTCGATGACTTTGCTGCATTTCTTTGCTTCAGAAATGCAGACCTTCCATCCGGATCCGACATATATAGACGGTTTGATACGGCTCGCCCCGGACCTGCGTTCGTGGCTAATGTAAACGAACCGACCGGTGATGTCAGGCAGCATAAATAAACAAAGTTTCAGTAAACCGAAGAGAAAAAGGGAGACACAACTAATGGGATTTAGGATAGGTGCATATTTAATAAACATGAAAAAAGGGGGAGGCGACGCAGGATTCGATCTAAAAGCGATCGGTGTATGGCCGGGCAGAGAAGTAACGGACGAGTCGCAGGAAGGATCACTACTGGCTGTGACATCGGAGTTTCAAACTACGTCGAGGGCACATCCGGGAAAATCAAAACCGATGTTTTTCTCGTGGAATCCGACAAGCAAAGAAAAATTGATGTTCACTTCAAAATTCAAAGCGGCGACCCTTCACATTAGAGTTCACGTGATGATAAAGACCGAGGAAGCATACCCGGGACGTTGGATGCTGAATTTTGACGGCGTCAGGGTCATCCGGGTCGGACATAAGAACAAAATGCAGCATGTCGAGGTGAGTTACAAAGAGTTCCGGCTCGAGAACCTTTCTTGAGCAGAAGCATACCAAGCGGAGAAACGGATCCGCAATGTAAATTTTAGTAGAGCGAAGGAGAAATTTTAGAGATGAGTAAGGTTATAGCAATAATTGCAGTTTCAATCATACATTTCGCGGTCAGTCAGTCCGCATTTTCGCAGATCACGATAAATCTTCCGAAACTTCCAAAGATCGGAAAACAAAAACCTGAACAAGGTAAAGCGGGATCTGCGGCAGTTCAAGGTCAAGACACAATTCGGGCCAAATAGAAACAAATATCAACGCATTCATAACCAAAGCCGGATTTGGCCGGCGAGGAAAATTATTATGTTCGAAGAAGCAAATATAAACGCAAGCACCGGTTACGCTCCGGTTCATCAGTATGACTATCGCGACAATATCGTCACATCACAAAAAGTAAACTGGCTGATCGAAGATATAATAGGCGGCGATAAGCAACTGGATTTCTCGAGACGCTTTATGCCCGAAGCTCTTGCCAGAGTTGACGACCTCTCTTTTCTGAATGAAGACGAGAAACGCATTTTGAACCAAATACGCGGGCATGCGTATTTATCGATCTTCGGTTTGGTCGAAGAATTCATACTCCCTTTCGTGATCGATCATGTCCGGCCGTCATTGGCGGATGACGATTATCGCGTCCGGGCATTCCTTCAGTTTGCAAGCGAAGAAGCAAAGCACATCCAGCTTTTTAAGATCTTCCGCAGCGAGTTTCAGAAGGGCTTTAGAACCGAATGCAAGGTGATCGGTCCCCCGGATGAGATCGCGAAGGCAATACTCGCCCACGCCCCTCTCGGTGTTGCCTTGGCGATCCTCCATATCGAATGGATGTCACAGCGACATTACATTGACAGTATCAAGGACGATAAGAATATTGATGCGCAGTTCAAGAGCCTCTTGAAAAATCACTGGATCGAGGAAGCGCAGCATGCAAAGCTCGATACACGAATGGTCGAGGACCTGGCGAGCCAACTAACTCCTGCGGAGATCGTGACGGGTGTGGACGAATATTTGGCTATTGGGGCCTTTCTGGACGACGGGGCGAAGCAGCAGGCGCTATTTGATCTCGAAGCATTCGAAGCAGCTACCGGACGAGTTCTTTTGGACGAAGAACGCGAAGAATTCATCGATGTCCAGACTCGGGCGAACCGGTATACATACATCGGTTCGGGAATGACGCATCCAAAGTTTCTCGAAGCGATCGGCAATCTCGATCCCGAACAGCGGTTTAGGATCGAAGAGATCGCACCGGTATTCTGCTAGGGACGAAAAGAGAGATGGCCTTAAAGGCAAAAAATCAGGAAAAAAATTACGGGCGTCGATTTGACGCCCGTAATTTTTAACAAAAATGGTGATCCGAGAAGGACTCGAACCTTCGACCCAATGGTTAAAAGCCATTTGCTCTACCGACTGAGCTATCGGACCACGCGGCTAACTGAATTAGCCGAATTCAAGATTTTACCTATTCAAACCGGTTATGGCAAATGCAATTTAGGCCAGAACCAATTCCATTCTAATATTTGCCCGCTGATACGGCGAATTCGGATCGAGCGACGTTTCTTTGAAATTGAACTTTCGGTAAAGGTTGATCGCCGCAACCTGCTTTGTATTCGATTCGAGAATAATTTTCCGCATGCCGTTTCTAGTTGAATACTCGATGCATGCAGACATTAGTCTGTCGCCGACCCCAAGGCCACGAAAATCTGGGGACACTGCCATTTTTGCTAGTTCGAAGTTTTCGCTGTCAATGGGGATCAATGCGACCGTTCCGCCAACACTTTCGCCAACTATGGCAAAGAAGATCTGACCGCCCGGACGAATTACATACTCAAGCGGAGCGTCGAGAATCTCGCGGTCGTGATCTTCGATGCCGTAACCCTTTGCGATCCACTCATAATTTAAGTCCGCAAAGTCTTTCGCATAGGCCGCGTCGAATTCGACAATGCTAATATCCGCCTCGATCTCCATCACTATCTATTACTTAAACCATCCTTCCATCACCGAATCGCCGATAATGATCGTCTGATCGCGAACCGGCCCGGTGGATATCAATCCTATCTCAACGCCTATCGAGTTCGATAAGAATTCTACATATTTTTGAGCATTTTGCGGCAAATCTTCGAATTTCGTCGTTCCCAGGGTTTCGCTCTTCCAACCTTCAAGAGTTTCGTAGATGGGTTTTATATCGCGTAGGTCCTGTGCGACCGCCGGAAATGTATCGACGCGTATGCCCTTTATCTCGTAACCGATGCAGACCTTTATTTCGTCTAGTTCATCGAGGACATCCAGTTTCGTCAATGCCACCGAATCAAAACCATTAAGCTCGGCAGCGTACCGCGTCGCGACAGCATCGAACCACCCACAGCGTCGCGGACGTTTGGTCACCGAGCCGTATTCATTGCCGCGTTTGCGGATGAGGTTCGCCATATCTTCCTCGGCGTCAATCATTTCAGTCGGAAACGGCCCCTCGCCAACACGGGTCGCGTATGTCCTAACAATGCCCAAAACACCGCTGATGTGGTGCGGAGGAATACCCGCCCCGACGGACGCTCCGCCGGCTGTCGGGTTCGACGATGTCACGTACGGATATGTCCCGTGATCAACATCAAGCAATGTCGCTTGTGCTCCCTCGAGCAGGATCTTCTTGTTTTGCTTCCGGGCTTCGGAAAGAAAGTGCGATGTTTCGGTAACAAATGGCCGCAGCCGCTCGACGAGCGGGCCCACCTCAGCGAGGATCTCATCCGCCCGTAAGGGCTGCTGCCCGTAAAGGACGATGATGCGGTTTGCCTCTTCCAGATTTCGTTCGATCCGCAGTTTCAAAACGTCAGGCGACAACGCATCGGCGACGCGAATTCCACGCCGCCCGGCTTTATCTTCGTAGGCAGGGCCGATTCCCCGAAGCGTAGTGCCGATCTTCTCGTTACCCAAACGCTCTTCCGACGTGTGATCGAGCGCCCGGTGATACGGCATTATCAGATGTGCGCGGCTGGAAACCTTCAGGCGTTCCGGCGAAACTTCGATTCCCTGCTGCCCGATCTGATCGACCTCTTCAAAAAACGCTTTCGGATCGATGACCATGCCGTTGCCCAGTACACAGGTTTTGTCCGGGTGAATGATACCTGATGGTAAAAGCCTCAGAACAAAAGCTTTATCCCCGACATAAACGCTGTGTCCGGCATTATGCCCGCCTTGGTACCTGGCGACAATATCGAACCGGTCCGCAAGCAGATCGACCACTTTACCTTTTCCTTCATCGCCCCATTGGGCGCCAATAATTACGATTATCATAACTTTTGTCATCGGCCAGCCCGTCTAAGTGTCGATGATTTGCCATTCTTCCTTAAGCATCGCGTAAACCGACCAATCGCCATATTTCCCGTTGATGTATTCGACTTGCCGATGGAGGCCTTCGAGCTTGAAACCCAGTTTTTCGGGTATTGCCCGACTGCGAACGTTCTCAACATTGCAGTTTATCTGCAGGCGGTTAAGACCCATTGTATCAAAGAGATAATCGATCAGCACCCTACAGCATCGAGTGACGATTCCGCGCCCCTCAAACTCCTTCCCGATCCAATAACCGATCTCAGCCGAGCGGTTTACCGAGTCGAGATTGTGAAAGCCAATGCTGCCTGCGGCCTTGCCGTTGACCTCGATTATCGCATTGAAACGGCCATCCTGAGCGAATTCGTTCAGGGATCGATGAATAAACTGCTTGGCATGGTCAATTGAATAATCATCTACCGCCCAGGGCATCCAAGGCTTAAGATGATCGAGGTTTTCGCGAACTACCGCCGTAAGTTCCTCCGCCCGGTTGATCTCCGGCAAACGGAGCTTTAAATTTTCGTCGATCTGGTAAGAGAACATTTACAAACGCCTCGTCCATTCATAAAGCTCGACATACTTCCGAGCCGCATTTTCCCAAGAGTTATCGTCGCTCATTCCGTTTCGCTGCAGCGTCCGCCACGTGTCCTTGTCGCCGTAGGCAAATATCGCCTCGTAGATTTTTTCCTGAAATTTATCCGCCGAATATGCTTCGAATTTGAAACCGTTTCCCAAACCATTCACCGCGTCGAAATTTCTAACTGTATCGTCCAGCCCGCCGACGGCTCGCACTATCGGCACAGTCCCGTATCGCAGGCTGTACATTTGATTCAGCCCGCATGGCTCGAATTTTGACGGCATCATAAACATATCGGCGCCCGCCTCGATTTGATGCGCCAGTTTTTCATTGTAGCCTCGATAAACTCCAACCTGATGAGGTGCGTGATCGCGAAGCCGCTGCCAGAAATTCTCGTAGGCTCTTTCGCCCGATCCGAGAGAAATTATATAGGCACCAGCCTCAAGAATCTCGCCGGCTACCTGCATCATTAGATCGATCCCTTTTTGAGCGGTGAGCCGCGTGATGCTCGCAAAGATTGGACGGTTCAGATCGATAGGCAGCGAAAACTGATCAAGCAGTAGCCGCTTGCACTCGATCTTACCGTCCAGATTATCAAGACTGAAATGAGCATCGATCTCCGGATCCGTCTGCGGATTCCAGACGTCATAATCAACGCCGTTCGTAATGCCGATCAGCCGGCTTGCCCGCTGCCGCACCAGCCAGTCGAGGCCATAGCCATTCTCTGGTGACTGGATCTCGAATGAATACCGGCGGGAAACAGTCGAAAGCGTGTCCGATATTTCCAGGCCAGCCTTCATTGCAGAAGCCGCACCATTCGACATAAACGCATTCCGTGCAAAATCGCTGCCGAGACCGAAATTCCATAGGTCTTCCGTTCCGAACACGCCTTGGTAAGCCATGTTATGGATCGAAAATACCGTCTTGGTATTGCTCCAGTACGGGTCCCATTTCCGGTTCGAGGCTAATTCCACGGCCGCAAAACCGCAATGCCAATCATTTAAATGAACAATGTCGGGTGCTTGTCCGATGCGTCTCAATAATAAAAGTGCGGCATGGTTGAAAAATGCAAACCGCTCGTGGTCTTCGCGGTAACCGTAGATCGAATCGCGGTGAAAATATTCAGGAGCATCGATCAGAAACGTCGGCGAGCCGTTCGCTTCGCTGTAAAAAACTTTTGCACGATACGAGCCTCCGCGCCAATCAACCCAAAGATCGTCGATCGCCGTCTGCCAAAGGTATTCACTCTTCGTCTGTAGATAACAAGGAGTAATTAACAGCGAATCGACGCCGACCTGCCGGAGAGCCTTCGGCAAAGCACCCGCAACATCCCCAAGCCCGCCGGTCTTTGAATATGGAACCGCCTCCGCAGCTATAACCGCAACACGCATATAAAAATAAGCCGTAAACAGTTAAACGTGAATCGCCGCCTACGTCAAATAACGACTTCGTTTCGGTCGTTAGAGATCCGAAGCATAAATTAAAAAAGCGTCGGAAAGCCGAAGCTTCCCGACGCTAAAACGTCCCATTTTTTGAACGATTAGAAGTTGATTCTCAACATAAGGTCGACTAGCCTGCCGCCCGGATCATTCGATCCATTGGGATCCTGGTAAGACGTACCCGTACCAAGTTGGCCGAAGTTCGTAAGGTTCAATCCTGTAATGTTGATCACATTTCCGGTCCAACCCCCGACTCGCCAATTGGTCTCGTTCAACACGTCGAAAAATGTTGCTCGAAACTCAACATTACGCCTTTCGCTGATAGCGATACGCTTCAACACTGACGCGTCGAATTTGAAGAAACTTGGTCCGTAGAGAACAAGTTTTCTATAACCGCATTCACCGGGAGCCCTTGCCTGGCAGTTGCCAAAGCCGGCCGGAGCGATAAATCGACCAGCTGGAGCGTTGCCGGCGGAGTAGCCCGATGTAGTGGTTCCAACCGTATTAAACGCCCTGATGGTGTTATCGACAATGTCCTGTGGAAGGTAGTAAACAAAGTTCGCCTCTTTGCGCACTTTTACGGCTTCTTGCAACTCTTCGGCGGTCATGCCGACGAGCTGAATGTTTTCAAGCAGGCTGGGAGAACCGCTCTGCCAACGAACTACCGGGCTTATACTCCAACCTCCGACAACGGCATCGACAAATCCGTTGCTGGAAGAAAAGAAGGAGCGTCCTTTTCCAAATGGCAGATCATATGTAGCATCGAACTTGAAGGCTTTCCGAAGATCGACCTGAGAGAACGATTTATCAAGATCCCGGTTACGCAGCGTGTTATTCGACGCGTTTCCCTGGTCGCCCGCGCCGAGACCGAAGAAAGAGGTACCTGCCGAGGCAAAAGCATTTGTAAATGCCTTCCCGAAAGTGTAACTTGCCTGTACCCGCAATCCATCCGACAGCCTTCGGCGAAGCTCTATCGTCACCGAATCATACCAGCTTTTTTCACTGTTATCACCGAGGAAGCAGAATCCGACCGTCGTTGGGCAATTGTTGAAAAAGTTCCTCGGACGCCCCGCGCGGAAGGTACCGTTTGCTGTTCCTGTTGCGCGGAAATTATTCTCAACCGTTGACGCGAATCCCAATACATTCGGATTGGCTGAGGAAAGCTGGCCAATGAATGTTGCATTCGCAAAGTTAGCACTCGCATAACTAGTTGTGAGATTAGGGTCAAGGTTGTTGTTACCCAGATATGACATCAAAATCGGCAGCGGCGAGGTGCCAGTGGCTGCCCCAAAGTAACGGAAATTAGATCCGCGTCCCGCCGCGATATTAGCCAGTAGGTTCTGTTGCGCCAAGGCGAATTCCGCACCAAAACCGTTCTCGATAGCGTTCGTCTCATTAAGATTATAGACATTTAGCATGTCTTTTCCGCGATTGCCTACGTACCGGATTTCAACGACGGTATCGCGGCCAAGCTGTCGCTGGTAACCTACGCTCCAGGAATCGACATAACCGGAACGGAAGTCCGACGAGAATCCATATTGATTATCAACGGCGGTTATTGCCCGAGGATAAGCCGGAGTAGCCGTAAACGCAGGGTTCGTAAGATTAGGGTTTCCCGGTGTACTAAAAAGCGTTCCAGGAGTTAAATTGCTCGTGGTAGTAGCGCGGTTTAAAGATAACGAGCTTCCCGGATTGCGTCCGATCAAGGTTTCGACGATGAACGTGCCTTCGCGAATGAATGCACGGGAAAAGCCGCCTCGAAAAACACTCGTCCCACTCTCCCCAAACATGGTTTTGAGAATTCCACTCTTAAACTCTGGGCTGTATACGACGCCCACGCTTGGAGCAAAATTGTTGAAGTCATCCCGAAATACTTTTTCGCCCACTTGAACACCTGTTACCGTGGGGGCGGCCCCTGTTAGGGTGCCCGGGTTAAATTGGTTGCCCGGCCCAGATATGTCGTAGATCATATCGGGATTTGTGAGCCGCGCGAAGTTAGGAGTCATTGTCTGGGCTCCAGTCTGCGGCTGCCAGCGAAGTCCAAAACTAAGAGTCAGATTTGGACGTATGCGCCAAGTGTCCTGACCGAAAAGGCCTGCAGTAGTTTCGCGGATTTCAAAATACCTCGCACCGGCCGGTACGTAAGCGCCGTCAGAGCTCAAAACCGCCGCATTTGTGTATCCGGAAATTCGGCCTGTAAGTGTCGCGTAAACACCGGCGGCGTTGGCGATATCCGTAGCCGAAGCACCCGGGAAATTTCCCGATGAAGCCGAGAAGACATTGTTGGCAACTGTATCGGCCGTCAAGATACCGAAGGTAACGGTTGGGACAATACGGTCGACTGCATTTGATTTGGTCTCGATCCTCTTGTATTGACCGCCAAAGCTAAACGTATGATTACCTTTCACCCA
>JACMMN010000073.1 GCA_014379075.1 Pyrinomonadaceae bacterium
ACCGACAAAGACGCCGCCCGCAAAAAGGTGGTCGCGGTGGATACGATGCAAAAGCTCGGCACATGGAGCGATCTGATCCCCGAATCCGCGGAAACGCTCGGCGGCGTCAATTTTATCAATGATCAGTTCGTGCTCAATTATCTGAAGGACGCCTACACCCAGATCCGCATTCACGATACAAAGGGCAAGCACGTCCGCGACGTAGCATTACCGGGAATCGGCTCTGCCGGCGGTTTCGGCGGCAAACGAAAGGAGAGCGAAACCTTCTATTCGTATTCCAGCTACAACGCTCCGCCGACCATCTATCGCTACGACATGAAAACCGGTAAGAGCGAGCTTTTCCGGCAAGCCAAGGTCAAGTTCGATCCTTCCACGATCGAGGTCAAACAGCAGTTCTATTCATCCAAAGACGGAACGAAGATCCCGATGTTCATCGTCCACAAAAAAGGCATCAAGCTCGACGGCAATAACCCGACGCTGCTGTACGGTTATGGCGGCTTCAATATCTCGATGACACCCGGATTCTCCGTAGCGCGCCTGCCGTGGCTCGAAATGGGCGGAGTTTATGTGGTCGCGAACCTTCGCGGCGGTGCCGAATACGGCAAAACCTGGTGGGAAAACGGTGCAAAGCTCAAAAAGCAGAATGTCTTCGATGATTTCATCGCCGCCGGTGAATGGCTCATTGCCAATAAATACACGCAGCCGTCCAAATTGGCCATCCAGGGCGGTTCGAACGGCGGCCTGCTTGTCGGAGCGGTACTGAACCAACGTCCAGACTTGTTCGGTGCAGCCTTACCCGCAGTCGGCGTGATGGACATGGTCCGCTTCCCCAAATTCACCATCGGCTGGGCCTGGACCTCCGATTACGGTTCGCCCGACAACGCCGAGGAGTTCAAAGCTCTCTACGCCTATTCCCCGCTGCACAACGTCAAACCCGGTACGAAGTACCCGGCGACGCTGGTAACGACCTCCGACCACGACGACCGCGTTTTCCCGGCCCACAGCTTCAAATACGCCGCCGCATTACAAGCCGCCCAGTCCGGCACGGCCCCGGTCTTAATTAGAATCGAAACCAAAGCCGGTCACGGCGCCGGAAAACCCACAACCAAACAAATCCAGGAACAAGCCGACATCTACGGTTTCCTCGTTAAAAGTTTGGATGTGAAGTAGTTCAGAGTTCACGCTTCACCACCTCTTTCGGTTATCGAAGAAGCACGCTGAAGCGTGAACTCAAAACGAAAATTCAGCAATGGGTTGATCGATCTCAGCCCAATGCTTTTTGTGTTGCTCTACAGCTGGAATTCTAATTTTCAAATATCCATTCTTCGGCTGCGAATAATTTCCGCCGGCGATGTTTCCACATTAGACACAATGGATTCCGCCAGGCAATTCCAATTTGGACGAAAAATACTGGGTACCGTTTTTGTGATACTGAGTTCCGTTTTACGATCCTCAAATCGCTAATTCGGCGGTTTGGTGTGAAATTTGCAGAAATCACGCGGCTCGTCACCTTCGCGGAAGGATCTCAGTTCCTTTCTCGGACAGTTTCCGGTGGCGCGCACGCCGGAGATCGGGCAGAGCGATACGGTCGTAAAACCGGGGGCTACACCGGCGGGTGTGTCCGCTCCGGGTGAATGGCTCTCCTCCCAGGATTCCGTGATCGGTGTGGGTGACGGGGTAAGGCCGCCCGGTCGAATGGTCTCGATCCCCTCGTCTATTATCTCTTCATCGACCGGGATAAGTATTTTGTTTGGAACAGTTCCGCCAACGAACAATTCGATGCGGCGAAACTCGGGCGGCACATCCGTTACGAATATCTGCTTGACCTCGGGTTCAAGCGATGGTTCCCACAGTTCGGCATCGGGATCGGCGGGAGTCTTCTTCGGCGTCGGCGAAGGGGTTGGTGTCGCCGCGACCTCAACAGGCTCGGACCCTTCGAACTCACGTATGAGCGAACCGTTTCGAATATCGATCTCGGCGCGTCGAATACCCGCCGGCATTTGCCAATCGCCATTCCACTCGGGATGGATCTTGAGCGCGGCCTGCATAAAGTCTGCCCAGATCGGCATCGCCGAGTCCGACCCCTTCATTCCCAGATCGTCGCCGTCATCAAAACCTACATACACTACGCAGACGAGTTCCGGCGTGAAGCCGGCAAACCATCCGTCCCTCGAAGTCCCGGTTTTACCGGCGAACGCCGTCTTTCCAGCAACGTTCCTAAAACCCCAGCCCTGTGCCTGCGCCGCCGTGCCCCGGTTGATCACGTCCTTCATTATGTCGTCCATGATATAGGCGACATCGGCACGCAGGACGTTCTTCCTGTCGGCCTGCGGTGCCGCGATGGTGCGGCCGTCACCGGCAGTGACCTTCGTGATCGGCATCGGCAGCGTCCGGTCGCCGAGGTTGGCGAACATCGTATAGGCCGTCGCAACCTGAAGCGGAGTGGCTTCCGATGTTCCAAGCGCCATTGACGGGTATGCCCTGTCAACCTTCGGCATTCCAGCTTTATTAGCAAAATTCATAACTTTGCCAATATTGACCTGCATCCCCACATCGACCGTTATGACGTTTTTACTCTTCACAAGCGCATCTCGGAGCGTTACATCCGCATTCGAAAAAGTGTCGCCGTAATTGTTCGGAGAATAACTGTCCTGGCTAAAAGTAAATATCTTTTTCTCGTCCTTGAGAACGGTTGCCGCCGTAAACACCCGCGATGCCGTGTCGTATGCCGAATTCAAAGCGGCAGCGTAAACAAAAGGCTTGAAGACCGATCCGGGCTGTCGCTGAGCGTTCGTCGCACGGTTGAACTGGTTCTCGTAGTAATCGCGTCCGCCGACCATCGCAACGATCTCTCCGGTTTTCGGCCGGATCGCAACCAGTGCTGCATTCAAATTGCCTTTTGCCTTTTTTGGAAAGAACTTATCGAGTTTTTCGAGCCGTTTGCTGACCATTTCATACGCGAGCTTTTGCAGATCGGGATCAATGGACGTGTAGACGCGTAAATGCTGCAGGGCTTCCGGATCGCTCACGATCTTGGGCAGCTCTTCTATCGCGTATTGAGAAAAATACGGCATTCCCTGGAGATCCTTCTTGCTGACGATCGGGTTAAGTTCGAGTTTAACAGCCCGGCCCTCGGCAGACTGCTGCGCCGATATTTCACCGGTTTCCAGCATTGAATCGAGGATCTGATTGCGGCGTTCCGTCACTTTCTCCAGATTCTTATAAGGATTGTATCTATTAGGGCTCCTGATTATTCCGGCGAGAAAAGCAGCTTCCGGCAATGTCAACTGCGATACGTCCTTACCGAAATAGACGTTCGAAGCCTCGCCAACGCCGTATATCGAAACGCCCGATTGCTGTCCGAGGTAAATCTGATTGGCATAGAGCGTAAATATTTGCTCCTTCGTCAGCCGCGTTTCCACGATCACGGACATATATGCTTCAGTGACCTTTCTTTCGAGCGTAGGGTCGTTTGTCAGGAGCAGATTTTTAACAAGCTGCTGTGTGATCGATGAACCGCCTTGATTCGAAAGCGGTGAATCTTCCTGACTCTCATACCGCCGCCACAATGCCCTGGCAATACCGCGGAAATTCACGCCGTAGTGTTCAAAAAACGCCCGATCTTCGGTTACGGTGATCGCCTTTACAAGGTGCGGGGGCAGATCGTTGAACATTATGGTCTTGCGTCGTCCGTCACCTTCGGCGGCAATGGTGCTAAGCTGTTTTGGTTCCAGTTGCGAATCATCTGCTTCGAAACCGGTGTCCGTATCTAAAATTTTTGCTACGGTTTTGCCGTCCTTTGAGAAACTCACGGCCAAGGAATGAAAAGCTTTGGTTCCGTCCAAAATGCCTGTGATGCCGGGTTCGACGACGAGTTTCCCGTCTTCCAATGAGTATCGGCTTCTCGATGCATCCGCCCGGTTGTTTTTTTCGATATACCCGGCCGATTTCATATAGGCGATCAGTTCAGGCATCGAGATATTCTCACCCGCCCGAAGAGTTTTCGGAGCCGAATAAATGCCGGCTGAAGGCGTAAAGACTTCCCCGCTCAATAGCCGCCGGTCAATGCGGTCGGAAAATTCGAACCAATAATAAGTGAGCGTTAGAAATGTCCCAAGCAAAAGGAGGCAGGAAAGAGTTATAGTCCACGGATTGACGAACATTCGCGAAATGCGTCGAAATCGTGATTTAGGCGGCGCTTTATAGGCGGCGACGCGGCTCGATCGGCCCCAGCCTTTCGGCGGAAGTCTGGTTTTCCTGCTTTTAACTTCGATTTGTTGCGGCATTTCTGTTTAAGGCTTTAGGATTAGTGAGATTTTCGTTTTTAGCAGTTGCCCTGTAAAATTCTATAGGGTTATACGTCATGATGTCTACCAAATTTATATAAATGAAGATCCTTGTTACGGGCGGAAGCGGTTATCTGGGCACACACGTTCGCAAATATCTCGACGCCGACGATTTTTCCCGCCGGTCGGGCTTTGACCTGCTGGATTTGCAAAATGTTCAAATAGTTGAGGAATATGACGTTGTTATTCATCTAGCTGCCCATCTCGACAAGTCTCCCGAAGCCGCCAACGAGGTGTTTTTGACGAATGTCGAAGGCACCGTTAATGCTCTCAAAAAAATGAGAAAAGACTCGGTGTTTATTTATGCATCGACAAAGGATGTCTATGGCCGGTTCGCGGATAACTACGACCTGGTCCCGGAATCTTGCCAAACACTCTATTCCGGTCAGACCGCCCTCGAGTGGTCAAAACTTATTGCTGAAAGATATGTTGAATATTACGCCAATCAAAATGGCTTCCGGTCCTGTATTTTCAGGCTCTCCACGGTTTATGCTCCGCTGACTGCAGGCAATTCGCCAAACTTTGTCGGCTATTATGCCGATGCGATAAATACTGGCGAGCGGATCAGGGTTTCCGCCAATCGAAAACCTAAACGCGATCTTTTGCATGTTGACGATTTCGCGTCGGCGTGTCAGGCATTTATCGATTCGGTAATACGGCACGGATTGTACAATTTGGGCGGCGGGACGGAAAATGCTTTAAGCCTTGGAGATTTGATGGCTAAGCTTGAGGAGGTTTCCGGGCTGCAGGCGGTAATTGACAGAGAGGCGATGATGCCCGATCCCGTGCCGCATAATTATATTTCCGACTTGACCTTGATCACACAGGAATTGGAGTGGAAACCCACGATCGGCTTAGACGAAGGCTTGAAAACCTTATTTTAATTGCTGAGATTAATAGGGTTTGTAAAATTCACAGAGGAAAATCGAACTTGAAGGCCTAATGAACTCCACCAGCTCCAAGAACTCAATAAACTCTATCGTTGTCCACGGTACAAATTGGGT
Organism: Pyrinomonadaceae bacterium; assembly: GCA_014379075.1. GTDB lineage: Bacteria > Acidobacteriota > Blastocatellia > Pyrinomonadales > Pyrinomonadaceae > OLB17. Next base: position 5,351 of record JACMMN010000073.1, read on the forward strand.
CGGGGACGCGATAATGACAGTTCCGGCCTTGCGCGAACTGCGTCGGCTTTTTCCCGACGCAGCAATTTCATTGCTGACTCGATCATGGGCGGAAGGTATTTTTAGCAATGCTTCCTTTATTGATGAGATCATCGTGTTCAATCAAGGAAAATCGCGTATAGGGAGCGTTTTTGATCAGTCGAAATACCTTCGCGATCTCAAATTCGACTTGGCCGTTTTGCTGCCCAACTCTTTCCGGTCGGCTCTGACGGCGAAGTTGGCCTTCATTCCGCGGCGGATAGGCTACAATAAGGACTTGCGTGGCCTGCTTCTGACCGATCCGATCGCTGTTCCCGAATGGAAAAATGGGCGGCATGAGGTTTTTTACTATTTGAATCTGGTTGCGGAGGTTGAAAAAAGGTTTCTCGGGACCGAAACCGTTCTGCTATCCGCACCGGACACGACCGTCGAAGTATCGGACGAAAGAAAAGTCGAGGCGCGAACGCGACTTGCGACAGCGGGCGCGGAAATGTCGAAAAACATAGTGGCACTCGGTGTCGGATCGACCAATTCCCGCGCTAAACGCTGGCCCGCGAAACACTATGCCAGGCTTAATGATAGGCTGCAAAGCGAAATGAATGCCAGCGTCATACTCGTCGGCTCAAAGGCTGAGATTGACGTATCCAATGAAGTCGCGCGGCTTTCGAAAAGAAAACCACTGCTCCTAACCGGGACAACCGATATTGGACAGGCAGCCGCAATTCTCAGCGAAGTCGACCTGCTGATCTCAAACGACATGGGATTGGCACACCTTGCTCCAGCGGTTGGCACAAAAACACTTGTGATATTTGGGCCGACGAATTCGGATACGACGCGTCCTTTTTCGCCGAATGCCGCGATCATCCGCGAGAATGTCGAATGTTCGCCCTGCATGCTGCGCGACTGTCCAATCGATCATCGCTGCATGACCCGCATATCGGCCGACGAAGTTTTTCGACTGGCGGTGCAAACTCTGACAAACGAATGATTATGGAAATGAAACAAAGGCCCGCGGCATTTATCGACCGCGACGGAACATTGATCGAAGAAGTGAATTTTCTTTCCCGCGTCAACGATCTCAAATTGTTCGACTACACTTTTGAAGCGATAGATAGGTTAAAGAATCGCGGATATCTGATATTAGTTGTTACCAATCAATCAGGGATCGGGCGCAAGATCTATGACGAGGCGGCAATGCGTTCCATACATTCCGAGCTTCAGCACCGCTTGTCCGATTCGATAGACGGATTCTATTTTTGTCCCCATTTGCCAGATGAAGGGTGTAGATGCAGAAAGCCGAATTTGGGTATGATCGAGACAGCCTGCGCGGACTTTATGATCGATATGGAAAAATCGTGGATGATCGGTGATAAAAAGATAGATATTGAAACCGGTTTTAACGCCGAAATTAAAACGGCGCTTGTAAAAACAGGTTATGGCGCCGAACATTCGAAGGATCTGCCGCGACAGCCCGACATCATTGCGGAAGATCTGCTGCAAGCCGTGAATCAGTTACTTGCCGTTTGAACGGTTGCATTGTTGCTCGCGAAGGGAAGCCTTACGGTGAACGTCGCTCCTCTGGCTTCACCTTCACTTGCGGCGCTAACAGAACCGCCGTGCATCTCCACCAGGTTTCTCACAATTGCAAGGCCCAGGCCCAGACCGCCATTCTTCGTCGAAACCGTCTTATCTTGACGAAAGCGTTCAAAGACCAGCGGCAGGAATTCGCTGCTTATACCCATACCGCTGTCACGAACCGTAATTTCGGCAAAATCGTCCCTAACATCAAGACCGACCTCGATCTCAGTATTCTGAGGGCTGAACTTTATTGCATTATTAAGCAAATTCGAAAACACCTGTCGAAGCCGGTCTCTGTCACCGTTAATAGATTCACCCTCCACAGACTCGTCAATTTTCAGATCGATAAATATATTTTTCGCATCCGCCGAAGGTTTAGCACTTTCGATCGCGTGAGAGATAATTTCGACTGGGTCGACCTCCACGATCACAAGCTCGGATTTCCCGGAAATAATGCGAGCGACGTC
>JACMMN010000074.1 GCA_014379075.1 Pyrinomonadaceae bacterium
ATCCGCCGGCGTGACCTTCACCCTCGCCGCATCGATCGTCTCGACGCTGCCGCCTTCGACCATATTCGGCAAAGCGTAAAGAAGCCCGCTGAGCGCCCACGCTAAAACCGGAATCGAAACAACAAGGCCGAGCCAGAGATGCAGTTGATAGATGAATTTTTTCATGGATTTTACAATTGATCTTCAGCAAGTATAATTGCACGAAGGAGTTTTCAAAACTTAATGAGCGATCAAGCAACCGTTTCCGACATTTTCCGCAGGGCATTGGCGATCAGGCAATCGAACGCTAATGCTTCGTACAAGGACATTCAATCGCAGCTTGTTACGGAATTCGGCGGCAAGCCGTTTCCGCTGACGGCTTTTTTGACGATTCCCGAATACGATAATGTCGCTCCGGAAGAGGATTGGACCGCCGGGCTGCCGGTGGTGCTTCGCGGGATTCAGACCGAGGATTGGAAGGAGCTTACGCACGGCATAATTATCAGCCTCGAACAAGTCGAAAACTATCCCAAGGAATCCGGCCGCGAAGACGATCCGCAAAAGGAATGGCGCAACCGCCACAAAGGCATTGCCGAGGCCGAAGAAATAAATCTCAACAAGTGGATGCCGGACGAGCTGTTGGCTATGGCGAAGAAAAATGTCAGCTCATGATTTGAGTGATTCAAATATCAACTTTCAAACCATCAAATGCCTCCATCACTTCGCACATCGGTGAGAATTTCTTAACTTCCTCGTTAAAATCGACCTCATCCCATTCGGGATACAAATGCGTCAGCATTGCTTTTTTCGGCTCGGCTTTGCGAATTAAATATATCGCTTCCGCAAGCTCAAGGTGTTTCTCGACCTTTTTATCTTTCACATAGGTACATTCCATGACGAGTAGATCGACCTTGCGGGCAAACGCCGCGACGGCCTCTGAAAAACCCGTATCCGCTGTGTAAACAAGCGTTTTGTCATTCTCCCTTATATGGATCGCATGGCTTTCATCGGTGTGCGGTGTGGCCAGAGCGACGGCGGCGATACCGGGCAGGACCTCAAATTCTTCGAGCGGTTCGATCTCGATTATCTCAACCGGGAACGGCTGCTCCAACAACCCATAATTGTTAACCTTGTCAAAACTATCGATCAAATTCCTTATTCCGTTACCGCCGAAGATCCGTAGAGGTTTATTTCTATTCTTGGTTGCGACGACATGCTTTGTTCCGGCAAGGAATGGCCCGAGGCCGCCGCAGTGGTCGAGATGAAAATGTGAGATCCAGACGGCATCGAGATTCGCCCAATCGAGATTTTCCTGCGCCATTCGATCGATCGCCGATGCGGAGCAATCAAGCAGAAGCGAGCCGCCAATGGTTTCCAGCCAATAACCAGAACTGCTTCTTTTCGGATGCGGAACCGATGTGCCTGAACCGAGAACAATTAGTTTCATGCACCAATAATAACAAGAATTTACGGGATATCAGCTTAAACGGGATAAGAAAAATACTTTGGTTATCTCCTTTATCCTGACATCCCTGCAAATTCTTTCAGCTTCCCTGTGCTAAATTAATATTAATGAGCGAAATAGATATTCTTGCGATCTTCGCACACCCGGACGACGTCGAATTGACCGTCGGCGGAACGCTGCTGAAAATGAAGCATTTGGGTTATCGAACCGCCGCTCTCGATATGACACGAGGTGAAATGGGTACTCGCGGCAGCGTAGAAAGCCGTGCGGCGGAGGCCGAAGAAGCGGCAAAGATATTGAAGCTCGATATTCGCGAGAATCTCGGCCTTCCCGACGGGCATGTTTTCGCGGACGATGGATCGAGGACGAAACTTGTCCGCGTTTTGCGGCGGCTTAAACCGAAGCTCATTTTCACTCATCAGGAAAACGACCCGCATCCCGATCACGATCATATCGCCCGGCTCGTTCGCGAATCGGCCCGGCTCGCAAGCATGGGAAAGTACGACGAAGAAACGGGAGCGGAGAAAATAAAAGTGCCGATCGTCGCCCACAACGTGTTTTCGCGCCTTGTGGCGCCGACATTTGTCATCGACATCTCGGATTTTCTGCCGGACAAAATGGACGCTATCAAAGCCCACAGGTCTCAATTTTACGATCCGGAATCGCAGGAGCCCGAAACCCGTCTAACCAGCGAAAGCTTTCTCGGCGAACTCGAAACCCGGTCGCGTTATTTCGGTTCGCTGATCGGGGCCGCGGCTGGCGAACCTTTTTATGTGCGCGAAGCTCTTAATGTGAATGATCCAATAGAGCTGCTGACCCGTCCGATGAACCTTTACTCTTAGAGATTTTAACTAAGGTTAGAACACGGATCTGACGGATCTATACAGATATTCACGGATCTGATAAGTATTCATATCCGTGAATATCCGCCCGACCCGCGTTATCTGCGTTCTATTTCTCTTGATCTATTATGATTGCGCTTGCACCGGAAGAGATAGAATTAAACAAAAAACGGGCTGTCGTAGGCAGGCTTGCGGACCGACTTGCGGACAGCGAAGAAGAAATGGCTGACACGCGGGGCGAGCTGGAGCGCTTCGAGGCTCAGTATACGATGGAAGTCGGGCGGCTCTATGCCGATCTCGACGAAATAGAAGCGCAGATCGCCGAAGAAGAGGTGAAGCTTGTCCCCGACGATCAGGAAATACGCAAAAAGGCTGAAGAACTGCGCAGGCGTGCCGAGGAATCCGCTGCCCGTGCAAATGACGAGGGCCTTGAAAAGGTGTCGTTCCGTCTGCGTCCGAATGCGGAGGCAAAAAAGGCGTATCACGATCTGGCACGCGTTATGCACCCAGATCTCGCCCTCGATGCGTCAGAGAAGGAAAGGCGGCACGGCCTGATGGCAAAGCTGAACGAAGCCTATTCCGCCGGCGATCAGGGGCTTTTGAATAAGTTAGCGGATGATTTTCGGGACAGCCCCGACCTTATAACAGGCGATTCGGCCGGCGATAATCTCGTCCGTGCGATCCGTCAGATCTCGCAGATCAACAAACGCCTAAAGGAATTGCGGGAGGAAAAGATCGCCGCCGAAGCTTCGGAACTTTTTACAATGCACGAAAAGTTTCAGGCCGAAATGTCCGAAGGCAGGAATATGCTCAAGCAAATGGCCGAACGGACAAAAACGCATATCAAGAAATCCGAACGGAGGCTGAAGAATTTGCAAAACGTTAACAGATCAGCCGAGGAATATGTAAAGGAACGATTCGGTTTGGATATTTCCGATTTTAGGTAGGGTCGGGCGGGCGGACTTCAAAGGTTCAACGGTTTAACGATATATTTGCCGTCCGCATTTTCTTCACTGCGGCAAACTCCAACTATTTTTCCTAAGATGCGGACCTGATTCTCTTCAAATAACTGCGGCTCCGAATCGACACCTTCGAGACAGACGATGCCGAAATCGGCATCATAAAAACCGCAGCTCACGGCATCGTTCTCAATTTCGGACAGTGCGATCAGATCGCCCCGGCCGATCTTCTCGTTTAC
>JACMMN010000075.1 GCA_014379075.1 Pyrinomonadaceae bacterium
CACGCGCCATCGCCGATCAGGCCCGGACGATCCGAATTCCGGTCCACATGATCGAGACGATCAACAAATTGATCCGTACATCGAGACTACTCGTTCAGGAACTCGGACGCGAACCGACGAGCGAAGAGATCGCAAAGCGGATGGACATTCCTGTTTCAAAAGTGCGTAAAGTTTTGAAGATCGCGCAGGAACCGATCTCACTTGAAACACCGATCGGAGAAGAGGAAGATTCGCATCTAGGCGATTTTATCGAGGACAAATCGATTCTCAATCCGGCGGAATCGGTAACCTTTTCGAACCTACGCGAGATCACAGATGAGGTTCTCGCAACGCTCACGCCGCGTGAGGAAAAAGTCATCAAGATGCGTTTCGGCCTTGGAAACACGGGCTCCGAGCATACTCTCGAAGAAGTCGGCCAGCATTTCGCCGTCACCCGCGAACGCATCCGGCAGATCGAGGCAAAAGCATTGCGTAAACTGCGGCATCCCTCGCGGTCACGCCGGTTGAAAGCGTTTTTGGAAGGAAAGCAAAGCTAGGCTCAGGATTCTGAAACTTTCCGTATTAATTTGCACTTCTGCATCTTGTTCGCGTGGATAAACTATCCCGCACAAGATGCAGTTGTCGTATAAAGGCTGTCTTATGTTCGTCATCAGAGTTCCGAAGGTGACAATTTGCCTTCTTCTTGGGTTTTCCTGAAGCGGAATATGACCACGAAAAATAGAGCCGGCGAATACTTGTCGATTTTGGGGTTCGCGATTTTTTTGCTTGTCCCGTCGCTGGATGTCGTCCTTAAATATTTCGGGTTAAAGGGCGTGGCCGGCTATCTGGTGTTTGGTTTTACAGGCTTGTTTTTAAGTTACAAGTTCGTCTGGCCACTTTTTCGAAAGTTGACCGAAAAACAAGCCATTGTTTTGGCAGCACTTACCTTCGCTGTAATGATCGCAGTCGTTGGATACGTGTATCCGATAGCGAACTCGGGAGGTTTCGGGGGCGGCAGCGATGCGAACGACGCATTGATCATCGGGGCGACCGAGCTGATTCACGGCAGATATCCCTTCTATCAAAAAACTTATTTGGGAAATCCGATCGCACCGATGCCTGGAGCATTGTTGCTTGCTGCACCGTTTGTTTTTTTCGGGCTATACGCTGTGCAGAATATTTTCTGGCTGGCGGTTTTTTTCACGGCCGTCAGAAACCACTTAAAAAGCACCGTCTACGCTCTTGGCCTGCTTTGGCTGATCTTAGTTTTTTGCCCGTCCGTTCTTCAGAATCTCGTAACCGGGACCGACCACATATCGAACACGATCTATGTGTTGACGGCTATGTGGTTGATGATTAAAGCGATCCCCAATAGCGAGGCATCAGTATTGAGCAAACTATTACCGACAATCTTATTAGGTGTAGGACTATCATCGCGGTCGAATTTCATTTTTCTCGTACCTCTTTTGTTTTCGATCCTGGTTCAGAATTCAGATTGGAAAACTGCGTTCAAATATCTCACGATATCCGGTGCGGCCTGCGTATTGGTCACGCTTCCTTTCTGGATCTACGATCCATCGGGATTTACGCCATTTACCGTACAGGCCGACAAGGTAACGCGGTTTGAAGAGATTTTACCGTTTGCAAGGATCGTCGTACCGCTTTCCGGCATGCTGCTCGCATTCGCCCTGTCTTTAACGAAAATGAATTCGGATTGCCACGTATTCCTCCGGAATTGCGCGATCGTGCAGCTTTTTACGGTGCTTTTCATGTCAGCTTTGGCGTCGATACACGGCGGGCGGCTCAATCTGTTTTTTGATCACATCGGGTATGGGATGTTCATTCTATTTTTCGGCGTATTCGCCGGATGGATCATATTGCGGGAACGGGATGATACTCTTGGATCATCCTTGACAACCGTAAATCCCAAAGCCTAAGGTTAAACGTCTCCACTGCACAAAAACATGCCGATCCTGACACAAATCTTCTGGTTAGCAATTCTATCGATGGTCGTTGCGTCTATTTCCTGGACCGTCACGCAGGAAGAGATATTCAGCGAATGGCGAGAGGGTTTTGAGAAGAAAAGCAAAACGGCACAAAATATTCTGGTTCGGAAATTCTTTTACGTTTTCACGTGCGAATATTGCTTTAGCCATTGGGTAACGATCCTGGTCCTCATCTTGACCGGATTTAAAGTGCTGATCGACGACTGGCGCGGAGTTTTACTGGCATTTTTTATCTTGCCGTGGCTGGCTAATCAATGGATGAGCCTTTACCGGAGGCTTCGCGTCGGCATCAAACACGAAGCTGCTTTGGCGGAAGTGGTCGAAGAGAAAAAGGATTAGAGAGATCCGTAATCTTAACTCTTATCTTATATCGCGTAGCAATAATCTGACTTTAGCCGTGGGTTTTAACCCACGGAATCAATGAAAATCATATCTTGCCGCGTCAGCGGCAACTGAATCACACGGTCAACATCAGTCGTCGCTGACGCGATGAGAATTTATACACACATTCCGTGGGTTAAAACCCACGGCTAAACTCACCAAGTCGCTACGCGACAGAAACAAGAGATTTTATTGCACAATACTGATAGTTTTTATTCAAAAAAGCTCTTTTACTTCCGTCAATGCTCCTTCCAAATCAACGACTCTCCCGTCCAATTGCATTTCATAGACCGCATCAAGTATTTGCTTAAATTTCGGCGAAGGTTGCAAGCCGAGTTCGATCAAATGTCTTCCCATCAGGATCGGATCGGGAGCTTTTTTCTCGACCTGCAGTTCCCTGACCTTTGCGATAAACCATTCCTGGGCTTCCGAGCCGAACCATTTTTCCTTTGGCAGCCAATCGGGGTTTCGGCCAAGCGAATCGGCTTTTGCGACGCGGTAAAGCAGGTCCGATTCGACC
>JACMMN010000076.1 GCA_014379075.1 Pyrinomonadaceae bacterium
GTGATGGTACCCACAAGCCGGATCTATTCGGTTTTTAGCGTAATAAATCCGTAGGGATATTTAAAGGAAAAAGGACAAAGTTCGCTACGGGCTTTGTCCTCTTTTTTTTAAAAATACTGTAGGTCCTCATACGTTATAGATGTCATAGTTCGATACAATCTCAGGCTCGAAGCAATACAATTTTAGCCGCTCCTTAAAAAAGAATTTGCAACTTAAAATTGTAAGCCCAGCAAATACAATCGTTTTATGAGCGGTATGAGTATTGCACTACAAAAGGAAAACGCTCATTAGATTCTACAATGCTTGCGTTGATTGATTCATTTAGATAAGGAGTAAAGAACATGGAAGATCAAAAAGATAAAGTATCGCAAGGAATTTCGTCGGCCGGCGGTTTTGCAGGAGAGGAAAAAAGCGGAACCGGCGGTGCGGCTTCTGCCGCACAGATGAAAAGAGAGGTTTCAACGCCGCAAACGTTTGGTTCGGACAGACCGGAGCCGGCCGGTGATGCCGGAAAAAGTTTTATCGATCAGGCAAAGGACACAGCCGGCCAGGCTTTTGATGCAGTTGCTGAAAAGGCGACAACAAACTTGGACGAGCGGAAAACCACCTTGTCGGGCGGTTTATCAACGGTGGCAGACAGCGTTAGAAAGGTCGGGGAAAACCTGCACGGGTCGGAAGATCAAACCGGGCTTCCGAAATTTGCCGCAAAATACACTGATACCGCAGCAGAAAAGATCGAACAGGCCGCGAAGTACTTTGAAACTAAAGATGTTAAAGACATGTACGTCGACGTTGAGAACTTTGCCAGAAAGAATCCGGCGATCTTTGTCGGCGGTGCGTTTATTCTGGGAATGCTCGCCGCTCGTTTCATTAAGAGTTCGAGTCCTAAACATTTGACGGCGGCGGCAGGAGCCCACTTCGGTTCGGAATCTTTCCGCAGCGACGAAACTAAATCGACGGCGGGCGTACTTTAGGTCCATCGGGAGGGGTTATGGCACAACAAAGCATGGTAATGGCAAAAGAGGAGCCAAGCCTGGGCGATCTGTTCTCCAGTCTGGCCGCTGAAACTGGAACGCTTGTGCGGCAAGAGGTCGCCCTTGCCCAGGTTGAACTAACGGAAAAGGCGGCAACCGTTGGTAAGAATGTAGGATATCTGGTGATCGGAGGAGCAGTCGGCTACGCCGCTCTCCTCGTAGTGCTCGCCTCGTTTGTAATAGTTTTAGCGAATTTCATACCGCTCTGGATAGCGGCACTTTTGATAGGTGCGGCCGTCGGTATTATCTCGTTCTTTCTAATTACGTCGGCCCTGGCCGAGCTTAAAAAGATCGACCTGACACCCCGTGAAACCGTGGAATCGATCAAGGAGGATGCACAATGGCTGAAAAATCAAGTGAATTAAACGATATAAATGGATTGGATCCGGTTTCTCCGACAGCGGGCGCAGGCACTGATTCGTTTATCGAAAAGTATTCCGATCCAGACCCGGAAAACGAATTGGTTCGGTTTGATAAGGATAGGGACAATGACGATGCTTCAGAAAGGACGGAACTCATTAAGGCTCAGATCGAAGAAACACGATCCAATATGGGCGAAACGATCGATGCTATCCAGGACAGACTGAGTTTCTCGAACATTTCGGAGCAGGTTTCGGAACAGGTCAGCAACGCGATCGATACGGCTAAGGATTCCGTTTACGACGCAACAATTGGAAAGGTGGCAGATTATATGAAAAACGCAGGTAACGAAATTTCACGATCTTCGATAGTAACGACAGCGCGGGAAAACCCGCTTCCGTTCGTTTTAATAGGACTAGGCGCGGGCCTTCTCGCCTATAACACTCTTGGTAAAAAGCAGCGTCGATCTCCTGGAGGTTATCGCGCCGACTATAGAGCCCGAACAGATTATCCGGCGACGCTTCCGGACAGATCGGGCACGTCAATTCTGACATCGGCGCAGGAAAAGATCCGCGGAGTCAAAGACAGCGTGTCAGGTGTTGCCGAGAGGGCTTATGAAGGCGTTTCGGGTGCAGCCGGCAACGCATATTCCGGGGCTGGTGATCTGGCGAACCGGGCCTACGAAAAAGCCGGTGAATTCGGAACCAGGGCACAGGAAACCTACAGCGAGTATCTGGAAGAGAAACCGTGGGCTATAGGGGCTGTTGCCCTGGTGGCAGGGGCGGCCGTCGGACTGGCAATTCCCTCAACACGCTATGAAGGCGAATTGATGGGCGAAGCTCGTTATAATCTGATGGCAAAGGCGCAGGATACAGCCAGCGATTTCGTCGATAAAGCAAAAAACGCGGCGACCGAAGCCGGACGTACGATCGCCGAGGAAACAAAGTCGATCGCACAGGAAACTTTTAATAATTAGTAATTAGTCGTGTGGGTTCGGAGTTCGGAGCGATACCTTTGTGCACTGAATTTCGAACCCGACTATTGCGCAAAGAGTTCCTGCAGCCTCTCAAGCAGAGTTACACGGGCCGATCTTTCAATTTCGCCGATCTTTTTGACCAAAAGATTCTTATCGACCGCACGCATTTGGTCAAGAACGATAAAACGCTGATTATTAAGAAATTCTATCGGCACACGTGTAGGATATTGGAGTTTGGTAGACCCTATCGGGGCTATGATCACGGTCTCCAGGTTTCGGTTCACCTCATCGGGCGATATCACCACGCACGGCCTGGTATTCTTGGCGTCTTTAGACGGATGCGGATCGAGATTGACGAGATAAACTTCAAACCGGCTTACCATTGCCACTCCTTTTTCTCGAATTCCGTTTGCAAACCTTTATCCATCGGCACATCGTCATCGCTATCCGCCATCGACTTAAACATAGCGTCCCAATTCCCTCGGGGCTTATGAATATTACGGATCAAAATACCGCCATTAAAGACTTCGAGTTCAACCTCGCCGGCAAGCCTGGTTTCCTCCAGCAGCACCTTTGGAATTCTTATCCCCTGCGAGTTACCTATTTGGATGATTTGGGCCTTCATAATTACATAGTAATTACACCGCGAAAAATGGTCAACTCTATATTTTGAGTTCACGCTTCAGTAGTTTTCAAATTAGGCAACGAAACACGCTTAAGTGTTAACTCATAACTTTACCCGATCTTTTCAAGTCCGTTCATATACTGGTGAAGAACCTCCGGTAAGAGGATCGACCCGTCTTCCTGTTGATAGTTTTCGAGTATCGCTATCCAAGTTCTGCCGACCGCAAGGCCGGAGCCATTGAGCGTATGAGCAAACTCCGGCTTTTCGCCGCCGCCGCGTCGAAAACGGAGATTCATGCGTCGGGCCTGAAAATCTCCGCAATTCGAGCAGCTTGATATTTCGCGGTATGTTTTCTGGCTCGGGATCCAGACTTCTATATCGTAAGTTTTCACCGCACCAAAACCCATATCGCCGGTGGATAAAATAACCGTTCGGTAAGGCAATCCAAGAAGCTGCAAGATGCGTTCGGCATTGGCGGTCAGTTTTTCATGTTCTTCGGCCGAGTTCTCGGGCAAACTCAATTTTACAAGCTCGACCTTTTCAAACTGATGCTGCCTGATAAGCCCGCGCGTGTCACGCCCGTAGCTTCCCGCTTCGCTGCGAAAACAAGGCGTGTAAGCTGCGTAATTTTTCGGCAGATCCTTCGCATCTAGAATTTCTCCGGCATGATAATTGGTGACCGGCACTTCAGCGGTCGGGATCAAAGCAAGCCCCCGTTCGTCATTCAGAAAAAACAGGTCATCCTCAAATTTGGGCAATTGGTTCGTACCGAAAAGGCTTTGCCGGTTGACGATGAACGGCGGCAAGGTTTCGCTGTAGCCATGCTCGGTCGTGTGAACATCGAGCATAAAATTCACCAAACCCCGTTCCAGGCGCGCTCCCGCACCATTCAATATCGCGAAACGTGACCCGGTGATCTTGGTCGCCCGTTCGAGATCGAGAATTCCAAGAGCCTCACCAAGATCTACGTGATCTTTAGGTTCAAAAGTGAAATCCTTCGGCTCACTCCATTTTCGAACTTCGACATTCGACGTTTCATCCTTTCCGACCGGAACGCCGGTCGCTGGAATATTCGGCAAATGCGAGAGAAGTCCGTGCATCGCCGTTTCGGCTTCGTCACGACGTTTTTCAAGCTCCGCCTGTTTGTCCTTTAATCCGGCAACTTCAGCCTTCTTGGTTTCGGCTTCGTCTTTTTTTCCGGCCTGGACAAGGGCCCCGATCTCTTTGCTGGCGGCATTCCGTATCTGATTTATTCTGTCACCCTCGCCGATCACACTCCGGCGTTCCGTGTCGAGCGCGAGAAATTTATCGAGGGCCTCGGTGGGAAAATTACGGTTCACGAGTGCGGATCTGACCGTTTCCAGATTTTCTCTTACAAAATTTAGGTCCAACATAAAAGTTTGTCAGCGGTCGTTTTCAGAGCCTTCGAAGATTTGTTTATGAGCCATTTTTAGCCTAAAATTCATAAGTTCGTCTTAGCCGAAAGACTAGACGAATTTAACAAACTTGCTATGTCAAACAAAGTTCGCAAAGCCGTTTTTCCCGCTGCCGGCCTGGGCACACGTTTTCTACCGGCGACAAAGGCTTCGCCGAAGGAAATGCTTCCTTTGGTCGACAAGCCGCTAATTCAGTACTCGGTCGAAGAAGCGGTCGCATCGGGGATCGAATCCATCCTTATTATTACCGGCCGCGATAAAAGTGCGATCGAGAATCATTTTGACATATCCTTCGAACTCGAACATCTCCTAAAAGAAAAGGGCAATATTGCGATGTTCGAAGCTGTCCGGGCTATCTCAGACATCGCCAAGATAAGCTATACCCGCCAGAAACAGGCGCTTGGCCTGGGCCACGCGATCTATCAGGCAAAAGACTTTGTCGGCGACGAGCCGTTCGCTGCACTGCTCGCCGACGACATCGTCGATGCCGAGAAACCCGCACTCAGGCAGATGATCGAGGTCTTCGATAAATATCAGGCTCCCGTGATCGCTACAATGCAAATAGCGGGCGAAGCCATCTCGCGGTTCGGGGTGATCGATGCCGAAGAGATCGAGCCGGGTGTTTTTCTCGTCAAGGATATGGTAGAAAAGCCTGCATATGCCGACGCTCCATCCGATCTTGCCATTATCGGCCGTTACATCTTTACGCCGGATATTTTCGAAGCGATCGAGCAGACAAAACCGGGTTCGGGCGGCGAGATACAGATCACCGATGCAATGCGGCTCCTGCTAAAGAAACGCCCATTTTATGCCGTAAAGCTTAACGGCACACGTCATGACGCGGGCGACAAGCTGGGATTTCTGATCGCAACCGTCGAATTCGCTCTAAAACGCGACGATCTTGCCGGTGAGTTTCGGGAGTATCTAAGATCATTAAAGCTGGACTAGATTGGTTCTGGTTCGTTTCGCAAACTTAGGACCACTTGCAAAACGATAAGGACAACGACGCTTATCAGCAAGACGAACATTCCTGCTCTCAAATCGCCGAATTGATTTGATAATAACCCGATCAGCCAAGTGACAGAGGCGGCGCCCAGCGTACCGCAGATAAAAAGCGGGGTCGCCCGATGTGTCGAACCGGCACCGAAAATGTTGTAAAACCGAGCAACATTGGTTGGGAAGATCCACGAGGTGCCAAAACCAGCGACCGCCGCCCCGATCGACAAAACGCTTACACTCCCGGCAGAAAGCGAGATGATCATACCAATCGCAATAATAGAAAGCCCGACCATGAGCATTTTATTCTCATTCAAAAATCGAAAAAGCGCCGGGGCGACCCCGCGGCCGATCACGAAGAACAAAAAGTACAAGAGTGTCGGCGAGAAAAACATGGAAACGGGCCGATGCTCGATCCGGTCGGAATACGTTGTCAGCCAGCCGATCATTCCGCCCTCGAATCCGACATGTATAAATCCAAAAAGTGCGATTCCCCAGGCTATCGGCGTTCTCCATATCGGCTTGCTCTCATGGGCGTGTAATACTGGTTCCTTCTGAGATTCAGGTTCCGTCTGTTTAGGCAGGAACACCAGGAAAAGACCGGACGCAGAGATCAAGGCCGCCAAAATCATTGTCGAGTAAAAAATGCTGGTTTGGCCGCTAAAAAGGTCGACGAATGGCTTGCAGATGATCGCTCCGACACCCCAAAAGAAATTGAGAAAACTCAGTGCAGCTCCGGGCCGGGCAGAATTCATCGACAATATCAACATATTTACTGACGGAAGCGTCAATCCTATACCCAAGCCGTTCATAAAAAATCCGGCCAGGCAAACCCCGAAAGAATCGACGTTCATCAGGATCACACCGATTGCCATAGAAAAACATCCGATCATCGTCGCCAAGAGAAACTTATTGTGCTTGCCGAACTGACTAGTCAGAAAAGTTCCCAAAAGTGAGCCCGAGAATTGCGTCGGGAAAAGATAGCTGAGCTGGAGGTCATTTAACGAGAAATGCTTTGCGAGGATCGGCAGGACCTGTCCTATCAGGACGGTTGCAACGCCCGAAAAAAGAAATACGGCATGAAGCAGTATCTTTGTCGGTTTATCGTCGAATGTTTTTGACTGCTCCATAATAATTGTTGCCGGATCAGGCTCCGTCGCGAAGGTTTTCCAACGGTTTGATCCCTACCGCTTTGATCGATGGATAAATTGTCGCCATCAAACATAAGACCATAGCAAAAAGTGAGATCATCAGAACATCGTACATTGACGGGCGAAGCGGAATATAACTTAATAGGTAAACTTCGGCCGTTAGGTTTATAAGTCTAAAATAATTTGCGGTGAAACATGCCGTCAAACCCAGCAATATACCGAAGATCAGACCGGCCAAGCCGAGAATTAATCCTTCTATCACAAACATCGCAACCACGGTTCGCGCTAGGGCACCGCAGGTCCGCAAAACCGCAATGTCGCTTCGCCGTTCATTGACGAGCAGTGAGAGCGTGGTCGCAATATTGAGCATCGCGACAAAAATTATCAGCGAGATTATCACCATCGCCGCTTTTCGTTCTAAACTCAGAGCCGCAAACAGCGGGCGATTGGCCTCCTGCCAGTCCAAAACGCGAAAAGGCGAACCGGTTTGTTCGCGGATCTTTGCTGCCGTCGAGCTGCTTTGATAAATATCGTTTATTGAAACTTCCAGAACCGACGGCGAAAATGTGTCCATTCCAAAAAGTTTTGTGAAGTCGCCGGACGAAATCACGATCCAAGTCGAATCATATTCGAAAAATCCGGTTTTTAAGATCTCTGCAATTCGTGCCGGAGCCGTTTTAGGCATTGAACCGTTTTTCAGGATAATGACCTCTGCATTATCCCCTAATTTCAGGCCCGACTTTGCGGCGAGTTCTGCCCCGACGGCGATCTGTATCTCAACCGCGGTTTTATTGGGCAGATCATCCTTCACTCGAAGGACCGAATAATTTGTCGAATCCGGGCCGGCGAGAAGTGCGGGTTCATGATCTGTCGCAGATACTGAGCGGATATCTCCGATCTGTTCGATTCGCTCGGCAATCAGTTGCCAGTTGTCGATCTTCGCTCCGTCCGGCAGAAAAACTGAAATATGCGGAGTGTTGGCGAGGATCTTATCCTGCATTTCGCTCTGAAAACCGCGTGCGAGAGCCTGGGCGAAAATGAGGCTTGCCACGCCGGATGCGATTCCGGCCAGCGCGGCGATCGAGGTAAAACGAACTAGGCTGCGACGCCGTCCGCGCATGAATCGCAACGCAAGTTTAACTTCCAAAAACACCGCTCAATTGTAGATGTAAAACCGGTAATTGTTAATTGCCGTTTTTTGTTCGCATAAATACGCCGTTTTGGATAAAATATAGTTATTACAAGGCTTAACCGTGGAGATTTCCGGCAAATTCGGATCGCGAAAAATTGAGTTCAATTAAATTTGATGTCTCTAGCCACAATAGATGATGCCGTCGAAGATATTCGAAACGGCAAAATGATAATAATTGTCGATGACGAGGATCGCGAAAACGAGGGCGATCTGGTCTGCGCCGCCGAACTCGTCACAGCGGAGATCGTCAGTTTCATGGCGATACACGGCCGCGGGCTTATCTGTATGCCTCTTACGGAGGAACGCTGCGACGAATTGCAGTTGTCCCCGCAAACTGCGAACAACACTTCAAGCATGGGAACGGCTTTTACCATCTCGATAGAGGCCCGCGAGGGTGTGACTACTGGAATATCCGCCGCGGACCGCGCAAAAACGATCCTGACGGCGGTCGATCCCGCTTCGAAGCCCTGGGATCTTGCCCGCCCGGGACATATTTTCCCGCTCCGGGCAAAACGCGGCGGCGTGCTCGTCCGCGTCGGGCAAACCGAAGCCAGCGTGGATATAGCGCGTATCGCCGGATTGGCTCCGGCGGCGGTGATCTGCGAGATCATGAACGACGACGGCACGATGTCGCGGATGCCCGACCTCGAAGTTTTTGCGGAAAGGCACGGCTTGAAGATAATTTCGGTAGCCGACTTGGTCCGATACCGAATAGAAAAGGAAACTTTGGTAAGGCGGGTCGTGGAAACCGACCTTCCGACCGATTTCGGGGTCTTTCACGCGATATTGTATGAGAACGAGATGAACGGGGAAACTCATGTCGCTATGACGATGGGCGATGTTTCACAGACAACGGAATCCGTTTTGGTTCGCGTCCAAACGGAGAACATAACGTTTGCAATGTTCGGTGCCAAGCTTGGGGAAGCATCGGGCGCCATGCAAGCCTCTCTCAGAAAGATAGCCGAAGCCGGCAGCGGCGTGGTCCTATATTTGCGTCAGCGTGAAAATAATCTCGATCTAGTGAATCAACTTCGTACATATTCGTTGATGCACGAAAAAGGGATCGATTTTCAGTCCGCCAAACGCGAAACCGGTTACGGAAAGCAGCATGACTATGGTATCGGAGCCCAAATATTAAAGGATCTGGGCGTGAAACGGATACGTCTGCTGTCCAATCATCCGCCGAAGATAAATGCTATCGAAGCATTTGGACTGGAAATCACTGAGACCGTAAGTTTGTAAACCCTAGGCGCGTTTTGATTATGGCGGAAGATGAGATAGAACAAGTAGATCAAGGCGAACCGACACCCGAAGCGAGACGGCGGGCTTACTTTACGCGTCGCAACACAGCCGTTGGCGCGGGATTGATAGCTATTCTTCTCGTCCTGATCGTCGTTGTCGCTGTCATATTTTATCGCACCGGCGTCAGCGACAATTATGTCAAGAGCCAGTTCGTGACGAAAATGGCGGATATCGGGATCGTTTTTGATGCCGATGTATTTCGTCTGAGGGTCGCACCGCTGGAACTGGAACTGAAAAACGCCACATTCAACGACAAGATAACCGGGGAGAAACTTTTTTTTATCCGGGACGCCCGGCTAAGCCTAACCGTACAAAATCTTTACGCCTGGCAGCTAAGCCGGGATATCAGCATTGACAAGACAGAGATAAGCGGCGCTGAGGTTTGGGTAAGGTTCGACGCCGAGGGTAAATCGAACTTCTCGAATCTTAAATTTGTCGATGACCAGGCAGGGGGCCGCGTCAATTTCAAATACGATTCGATCAACTTCGCATTGCGTGACAGCGTGATCCATTTTGGCGATGTTTCGAGAAAGATCGAGGCTGACGCTAATAATGTGGTATTTCTGCTCGAACCGGAGAATCTGGAAGTCCCCGACGACCAGAAACGATATAAGTTCGACCTCACATCCACCGACTCCAAATTCGTTTATGACGAAAAGCCGTTAACACCGGTCGATATCCGGGCCGTCGGAATTGCCGACCGCATGGGAGCGGATATCAGCCAGTTCAAACTGACGACGCCGATAGGCGAATCCACGATGAACGGGCGGCTCAGCGATTGGGCGGCATTGAAATACAACTTGAATATCGAATCGACGGTCGATCTCACGCAAACTTCAAATATTTTTCCATTAGGCACGACACTTCGCGGCGTCGGTAATTTCAAAGGAAATGTTTCAGGCGAAGGTGCAAATTATAAGATCGATGGAAGCATCGATTCGCAATCGCTGCAGGCCGACGGCATTTATCTAAAGGCCGTAAATGTCGCCGCCACGGTCGAAGGCACAAATTCGCAGTATGAAGCGAACGGCACCGCTATTGCCGAACTTCTTACATTCGAAGATTTTCGCATCGAATTCCCGAAGATCGCCGGTAATGTCCGCGGCACCGGCACGGATTTCCGCTGGGTCGGCGAACTCCAGGCGGCGGCCGCAAAATCAAAAGCCGTTTCGCTCGGCGGCCTCTTTTTATCCGATGCCGTTGCCGAATACAAGGACAAGGAATTAACCGCAAGCGCCGGAACCGGCCGCGCTCAAAAATTTTCGATCAAAGATAGCGAGTTTGCAAACCTCGTCGCCAGGAATTTGAAATTCTCGACCAACGACGGCGTGACGAACCTCACCGCTCCTAATGCCCAAGCCGATTCGTTCAACACCGAAGATTATAAACTTCGAAATATCAGAGGACGGAATCTTCGCGTCAGAGATACGGAAAATAGAACGGATGTTACGGTTGACGGCCTGCAAGCGCAATCTGCCGATATAAAAGGCACCAGGGCCCAGAATTTGACTGCCGATGAACTTCGGATAACAAATAATCCAAATTCCGTGGAACTCCAGGCGAAGAATTTGCGGGCGGGCCAGCTTAATGCAGACGGCACGAACATCAGCGGTATTGAGGCTCCTGAGATCTCGATCGTCGATACGCCCGCAAACACCGTGATCTATTCTGACCGCTTGCGCGTCGCAAAAGTCGAAACCGCAGCCGCCACTCTCGGCAGCTTGAACATCGCCGGTGTGCGTTTAACTATCAGACAGGGGCGCGTCGAAGGAACGTCGAAGGATATTGACGCCGGAACTGTAATCCTCAATAAAAGTTCGACGCTGGCGGAAGGCGGCAGATTGGAAAATGTAACGATCGCGAAACCGGTTTTCGTACTTGAGCCGTCCGGCCGCTACCGCGCCAGTGCCGATATGAGCCTCGGCGGCGGCATCATCGGCAATATTCCACTCGGATCCGCTCAGGCAAGCGTGAATGTCAACAACGACCGCGTTGAGCTGAGTAATTTGACCGCCGATGTTATGAACGGCCGTTTGAATGGCAACGCGACTATCGCCTTTAACACCCGAAACCGCTCAAGCATTACCGCTGATTTTACCGGCCTCGATCTGGCAAAAATTGTTGCTTTGCAGGGCGGCCGAATCATACCGCTCGAGGGACAGGCGACCGGCAGTGTCAATTTAACGCTGAACGGCACAGACTATCGAACTACCAGCGGAACGATAAACGCCGATATAGCAGCGACCGCGGGAGACGCTGCCCGCGGAACCGTGCCGGTGAACGGGAAGGTGCAATTGTCCGCGACGAATGGCCTGTTCAATGTCGATCTGGCGAGGCTCAACACCGATAAGAGCCAGCTTTCTGCGACCGGGCGTTTCGATCTGCGAAACGACGATTCGAATTTGAATATCGCCCTTAATTCAACCGACGCTAGTGAGATCGACCGCTTGGTGCGGGTGCTCGGTATTTCCCCGGCGATCGAACAGCAGTTCGATTCGATGCAGGTGCAGCTCGCGGGAAATCTCAAATTTGACGGAAGCCTGACTGGAAATTTGACCGATCCGACGATCGACGGGAAGGCGTCGCTGGATTCCGTCTCGCTTCGCGGACGCGAACTCGGCTCGGTCACATCGGATATATTTGTATCTCCGGCCGGCATAGAGATCCGAAACGGCAGCCTTTTGGAAAGAGACGGCGGGAATGTGGCGTTTACCGTCAGCATTCCGAATACCGGAGCGAACAACATCGCCGTGCAAGCGACATTGACCAACGTCGATGCTGCGAATTTGATCGCCGCTCTGCCGATCGAAAACCTGTTACCGGCCGGCGTCCGCGATTTCAGCGCCCAGACATCGGGAACCGTAAATATCAGCGGCCTGCCGAACCAGGCTTTGGGAGAGATAAATTTATCGTCAACCGCCGGATCGGTGGCCGGGCAGTCGTTTGACGGCCTGCTGGCAAAAGCCACGTTCCAGGGAACCGTGATAAATCTCGAGAATTTCGAGCTGCGGTCCGGAGAAGGCCTTTTGAAGGCGAAAGGCACCTATGACCGTGAAAGCACCGCATTTGATTTTGACTTGGACGGAAAGAATGTCCAATTAGCGGGTCTCCGTCCTCTTTTTGGTAATAACGAGGCGATTCCCGCGATAACCGGTATTGCGGACATTACCGCCAAAGCCACGGGCGAATCCGATCGGACATCTACTTATAATATTAATTTCACGGGAATCGCCCGCGACGTCGTCGTAAACGAAAATCCATTCGGCCAGGTGACTTTCAACGGCAGCACGGCAAATCAGGTATTAAATGCCGATCTGACCGCTGTTCTTGACGGACGCCCACAGCTGATTAACGCGACGGTGAATTTCGGCGACGAGAACCTGCCGTTCCGTGTGCAGACCGAATTCAACCAAAGCCCTCTGGGCCCTTTCGTCGCCCTGGTGCCTCAACTGAAGGGAATTCCGATCGCCGGAACGGGCACCGGCCGAATCGATTTCGGCGGCAATTTGTCGCAAAAGGACGACGCCGGCAACAGTATATTTACAACGGCTAATTTGACAGGCACGGCCGAATTCAGCCAGCTTGCACTTCAGATACAGGACACGCCGCTTGTGGCCACCGAGCCCGTGGTCGTCCGGTTCAATACGCGCGAGATCGTTTTCGAAAGTGCGAGATTCGCCGGCGGCGGTTCCAACGTCACCATCGCGGGGGCAAAAGCCATAACGGAAGATGGCATTAATAATTTGGCGATCGACGGCCGGATAAATCTCGCCCTTTTAAACGTATTTCCGAGTATTGCCTCTACCGATACATTCTTTGCGGGATTCGCGGACGTTTCTATTCGCCTTGCCGGCGTAAACAGGACGGCCGGCATATCCGGCACGGCGAATATCGAAAACGCATCAGTTGCTACATTCATAGGCTCCGACCGGCTTACCTTCGACCGGCTGAAGGGACGCCTTTTATTCACTTCAAATCAGGTTCAGATCGACGAGGTCAAAGGCTTTCTCGGCGGAGGGCCGTTCGTCGCGAGCGGCGGGGCGCTTATCGGGGAAAATCTAAAGATCGCTTCGTTTCGGATCGGGCTAAATGGAACGAATATTACCGTCCCGCTGCCCGAAGATTTTATTACTACAGGCGACGCGGAGCTTGAGATTTCCGGCCGCCGGATAGGCTCCGACCTGGCTGTCCTGATCGCCGGAAACATCCGTGCCAGACGCAGCCTTTATTCGCAGGACATCGATCTGGCCAACATCGTTGGAGCACGCCGCGAAGGCTCGCTGTCATCGGGGTCGTCCTCTATCTACGCTCCCCGCTTCGACCTTACTATCGAGGGCCGCGATGCCCTTGTCGTCCGAAACAATATCGCCGATCTGACGGCGTCTGTGTCGCTTCGGTTAACGGGAAATACCAACAACCCGCAAATATCCGGCCGGATCACGGCGAACAGCGGCACGATACTTTTCCGAAAGGACAGATATATCGTCCAGCGGGCCGTTTTGGAATTTCCACCGAATACCGAGATCGAACCGATCATAAACCTGCAGGCCGAATCGGAGATCGGCGGGTATCAGATCTTCGTGAATCTATCGGGCCCGCTGACGGACACCGAGCTTTTGAATGCAACCGTCCGGTCAAGCCCGGCTTTGCCGCAGGCGGACGTGATTTCGCTGATAACGACGGGAAATCTTTCGAACACGGAATCCGGTATTCCGACACTTGCTTCGACCGGCATAAACACGGCGGCTGAGATCTTGACCGATTCGATCATCAACAACCCGGCGCGAAAAGCGACGGACAAACTTTTCGGCCTGAATGTTTTTGAGATCGACCCGATCATTTCGGGAGAGCGGCTGAATCCGTCGGCACGTTTGACGGTCGGCCGACAGATCAACAATAACTTACGCGTGACCTACGCGACCAATTTATCCCAGGATCAGAATCAGGTGTTGGCGCTCGAATACCGCGTTTCCAACAAATTATCCGTAATTGCACAGTACGAACAGCGTTCGCTGAGCAACGTCACGCAAAATAGAAATAATTTTAGCTTAGAGGTTCGTTTCAGGAGAAGATTTTAGACCAATAAACGGCTTAGGGATGCAATCGTACAAGCGGGTGGAAAAAAATTTGATGCGGGTGATTTTGTCGTTAATACCCGGCTTCGCCAATCGGCCGGGATTCGGGCAGGCTGCGCTTTTTTGCGTCCTCATTGGGTTATCGTGTTTTCACTTATCGGCGCAGGACAAATATGACGGGCGGGAAATATCGGAAGTCACGGTAGCCTTCGAACAATCGGACAAAAGCGTTGCCGAAAGCGAGGAATTCCGGCTTGTAGCTCGCAACGCCCTAGGATCGAAATATACTACCGTCAAAATCCGCGATGCTATCGAGCAGCTTTACTCGACAAAAAGGATCGCATCCGTCGCAGTCGAGGCAACTGAAGCCGGAGCCGACCGCGTGAACCTGAGATTCTTAATAAAAAGAAAGACTCAGGCCCAAAAAGTCGCTGTTGTTATCGTTGATGAAGATAACAGCAAATTTACCGAACAGGAACTTTTGTTTAAGCTGAATCTCCTGGAAGCGGGAACCGCAATTACGGAACAAACTCTTCGTAATAATGCCGATATCATCCTGGAATATTTAAGGGATCGCGGTTATTTCAAGGCCGAGGTTGCCTACGAACAAACGCGCTTGCAAAGCGAAACTGAAGTCTCGGTCACATTCCGCGTGACAACAAACGCCCAGGCGACTGTCGATACCTTCCGGATCGCCATCGATGGCTTTGATCCAGCCAAATTCGCGGACAAAATAACGCTCAAACCCGGCGAGCCGTTTTCCCGCGAAACTCTAACGGCTGATGTCGAAAAGATCCGTGAAGTACTTCGAGATGAAGATCTGCTTGCACCGCAACTTAGTGAACCCCGGGTCGTTTACGAAAGCGAAAAAAACGCCGTAAGCATCGAACTTACAGGAAAAAAAGGGCCTATAGTCGAGGTGGTCGTGGAATCCGAGGACAAGGTCGGCAAAGGGACGCAGAACACCCTGCTGCCGGTCAAACGTGAAGGAACTCTCGATTACGCCGCTATAATCGAGGGTGAACGGCGGCTGGAGAATTACTATCAGGAGAGGGGATACTTTTTTGTCAATGTAACATCGGTCTGCTCGGTCGAGCCTCCGCTGATGGAAAGCGAATCGAGTTTTATAAAGAACGATACGGAATTTCTCTGCTCGGCGCTGAATAACGCGGAATTGACGGGTAAGAAGGTCGAAGTCAAATATCTTGCCGATCTCAACCGAAAGTTAAGGCTTGTCGATATTAGACTCGAAGGAACCGACCAGTTCTCTATTACCGATATCAAGGCCGCCCTCGAAACGCAGGAAGCGAATATCCTGGGTATCATTCCCCTATTCGGTTACGGCCGCGGTTACACCAGCGAGAAACTTCTGGAGGAAGATGCGGCGACCATCCGGTCGCTGCTGCGCGAGCTTGGTTATCGTGATGCAACTGTACGGGTAAATCAGGGTGTGTCGCCCGACGGCGAAAACTTGATCATCACGTTCATCGTGGAGCAAGGGCCGCCAACGGTTGTTTCAGGTTTGGAGATCACGGGCAACACAGCATTCTCCGACGATGAGTTATTGGCTCAAATACCCGTTATCACCGGCAGAAATTTTTCCAGGGCAAAGATCAGAAACGCTCAGCGTAAATTGTCTCAGTTCTATTCGCAGGCCGGATATTATGACGCGGTGGTCAGTTTTTCGATCGACGAGCGAACCGAAGATCCGGCAACGGGTAAGAAGCTTTTCAAGGTAGCTTTCAATGTCGAAAATGAGGGCAAAAAGGTCTATATCAATCGGGTTCTCGTCAGCGGCAACGAAAAGACAAAAACGGAAGCCGTTTTGAGGGCTTTAACGCTTAGCCCGAATGAGATTCTGCGGGCCGGCGATATCTACACAAGTGAACAGAATCTATATTCAAGCGATGCTTTTAGCGGAGTTTCGATAAAACCGCGTCCCGCAGGCGAGCGTTCGGATGGAAGCCGGATCACCGATATTATAATCAATGTAACCGAACAGGCCCCGCGAATCTTATCGTATGGCGGAGGTTTTTCGACCGATCTCGGTGCCAACGGCTTTGTGGATATCCGTCATTTAAATCTTCTGGGACGCCTTTGGCAAGGCGGAGCGCGTCTCAAGGTTAGCCAGCGTCAGCAACTCGCTCAACTTGATTTTGTCAATCCGCGGTTTCTGCGCGACGGTGAAAAACGGTTTGCGCCACTGACACTTTCGGCCCAATACCAGCGAGATTCGACGGTTACGCGTTTTTTCCGTTCGACTTTTGATAAGGGTACTTTTGGAATTGTTCAGCGGGTGGATGAAGACGGGAATCCGATCGACGA
>JACMMN010000077.1 GCA_014379075.1 Pyrinomonadaceae bacterium
CCTCTCAAAAATCCAAGGAATTCGAAAAAACCCCGAAAACAGAAAAGGAAGCCGTCGATTATGCTTTCGAGATCCTGAGCAACGTAGCACAGGCGAACAGCACGCAGTGGAGCATTGTCTACGATCAGAAGCGGTCTATGATTTACTTCCGCACACGCCAATCGCCATCTATTAAAAGCGTCGATATGAAGGCGTTCGATTACGCCTGCGGAACACCCGTAAAGATTATCGACATAGATACTAAAACCGCCGGTGACATTTCTGCGTCGTTCAAAAATTATTCCCGCGAAGCAAACCGCGACCTGATCGAACGGGCATTTGGCGGAACCGATTTCCTGAAAGGCTTGCCGCAAACCGCTAAAGACGGTTATGCCGCTTTCCCGGAACGCTTTGCCTGCTCGAACACGGTAAATACAGCCAAGGCACAGACGCAGCACACCGCAAATATGTTTCATTACATCGCTTACCCGGCCCTCTACGTTTACAAACAATTAGTTTCTTCGTAATAATATAGTCCGATCGATATGAAATTCGGACTCATCGCCGGCAACGGCAGCTTCCCGTTCCTCGTTGCCGAAAGCGCGAAGAAGAGCGGCGCCCATCTTTCGGTCGTCGCGATCCGCGAGGAAACCGATCCGCGTATAGAGTCGGTCGCCGAAGACCTCATCTGGGTCGGCATCGGCCAGCTCGGAAAAATGATCTCTCATTTCAAAAAGCAAGGCGTGACGAAAGTGATAATGGCCGGGCAGGTCAAACATGTCCAGATTTTCTCGGGTGCGTTGCCCGATGTGCGAATGATTAAAATGCTGTGGAATCTGCCGCGCAGAAATACGATCGCATTGATCGGCGGCATCGCGGACGAATTGGCGAAGGAAGGCATCGAGCTGATAGATTCGACATATTTTAATCAGGACCATCTTGCACCAGCCGGAATTCTCACAAAGCGAAAACCGAACGAAATCGAGCTTGGCAATATCGAATACGGCCTGCACATCGCCGGTGAACTCTCACGGCTCGACCTCGGCCAAACCATAGTCGTCCGGGCGAACGCTTGCGTTGCAATCGAAGCGATGGAAGGCACGGATGCTACCATCAAACGAGCGGGCGAACTCGCAAAAGGAAAACTCACAGTAGTAAAAACCGCCAAACCGAATCAGGACATGCGCTTCGACGTCCCGGTCGTCGGCGTGCCGACAATCGAAACCATGATCGCCGCCGGCGCGACATGTCTTTCGATCACTGCCAGTAAGACTCTCATTTTCGACCGTGACGAAATGCTCCGCATCGCCGATAAGAACAAAATTTGTGTCGTAGGCTCCAGCATCGAAACAATTTAAGAGTTTTCTGCGTAAAATCACAATCGCAGTTTGGCGAAGGGATTCGACTAACTGTCACTACACACCCTCGGAGATAAAATGAGAAAAAACTTTTTTGCCTTTTTATTAGCTATAACTTTACTTCTACCGTCAGTCGCTTTCGGCCAGGCGGTGGTCAAAATATCCAACGCCGAACGAGCAATGGCCACCGGAGTGACCGCCGAACAGCTTAAACAATATCTGTATTTCGTTGCCTCCGACGCCATGGGCGGCCGCGACACCCCTTCTCAGGGCCTGGACGTTACCGCCGAATTCATCAAAATGAACCTCTGGAAATGGGGCTTTAAACCAGCGGGCGACAACGGCACTTTCTTCCAGAAAATGACCTTGAATCGTGAAGCAGTTGATACGGCAAACGCTTTCATGGAAGTCGGCGGTCAGCGTTACGCATTCGGCGAAGATTTTTTCCGCATGGCCGGGAATACGACTGGAACGCTCGAGAAGCCTCTCGTTTTCGTCGGTAACGGGTGGCTCGTCAAGTCAAAGAACATTGACTCTTACGCCGGTCTGGATGTCAGCGGCAAGATCGTCGTCGTTCAAATGCAGGGCGCTCCCACCAATGCGTCGCTTAGAATTCTGCCCAAAGGCGTCACGCAGGCTGATCTAAAACCGGCGGCAAAAGGTACCGATTGGGCCGATCCCGCTGCGTATGCTCAACAGAAAGGTGCCGCCGGCCTTATTTACATAGCCTCGCCTGAATTGCAGGGTTTCTGGGGTCAGATCAAACAATTTTTAGGGCGCGGCGGTGCGATGAAGGTCAAAGGGCTGGAAGATGAGCCGGCTCCGACAACTTCCGCCTTGCCGGTAATTTTGGCCTCGCAAAAGGTCGGTGAAGCTTTGTTCGCCGGTGAATCGGCCAATTCGGTCAAGACGCCCGATACCGCTCCGTTTACCTTCAGCCCGGCGAAAAAAATCGGCATTTCGGTTAAAGGTATAACGGACACCGCGACGACTCAGAATGTCGTGGCAATCTGGGAAGGCAGCGATCCGATCTTGAAAAATGAGATGGTGGCCATCGGTGCCCATTACGATCATGTCGGAACTAATCCGAACGCCCCGGGCCCGGACAAAATATGGAACGGTGCGGATGACGACGGTTCGGGCACAGTCGCCGTTCTCGCGATCGCCGAGGCTTTGGCAAAAGCGAAAACACGCCCGAAACGTTCGATCCTTTTCGTCTGGCACGCCGGCGAGGAGAAAGGCTTGTGGGGCAGTGAATATTTCAATAAATTCCCGACGGTGGATATCAAACAGGTCGTCGCGCAGCTAAACATCGACATGATCGGCCGCAGCCGCAAAGCCGATGACGTGAATCCAAAAAACAAGGACCTATCCGGTGAGAACGCGATCTACGTCATCGGTGCGGAAATGATGAGTTCGACGCTCGGTGCGATAACGAAGCAAACGAACGACGCTTATCTGAAAATGACCTACGACTATCGCTACGACGACCCGAAAGACACTAACCGATTCTTCTTCCGTTCCGACCACTTCAATTACGCGGTCAACGGAATCCCGGTCGCGTTCTGGTTCGACGGCGTTCACGAAGATTATCACGGCCCCGGCGATCACGCCGACAAGATCGATTACGCAAAAATGGAAAAGGTCACGCGGACGATCATGCTGACGATGCTGGAAATTTCCGATCTCAAGGAAAGACCCAAGGTCGATAAGCAGCTGCCTGCGGAACTTACTCAGCGTTAAAAGAAAAAGGGGAGCAATGGCAATGCTCCCTTTTTAAGTTCAATCGATCCTAGTTCTGGATATGCACTTGCGGTTTTTTCGCCAAGACCTTTTCACACCGCTCCAAAAAACGCGCAAGAATATCCTGACGAACTTCTTTGTACGTGAGCTTTTTCGGCTCTTCCCTTTCGGATTCTACTACGGCTTCGTCTTCGAACGATGAGGCGGCGGGAGCATCGTTTTCGGAATCTTCGGTTATCGAATTTACTTGAGAATCGACATCGGCTGACGCTTCATTCTCCGGCTCATTTTCCGTTTCAACTTCCCCACTGTCTTCTTCGTAGGCGATCTCACTATACCGTTCCGCAAGAGAAGAAGCTTGCTGATCATCAAGGATTGCTGAGATCGAATTCATCAGTTCGGAGACTGCGTACGCATCAGAACTATTCCGAAGCTGCTCAAGCAGGTAGGTGGGCAGCCGAGCATCGCCCCATCGCTGCACGAGTTCGACGAGTTCGGCGTCACCGCGAATAGAACGCGATTCTTCCTCGCCTTCTGCATTCGCCGAAGCACCGTTAAGCAAAAGATCGGACAGGGCCTGTTTCTGATTTGCGTCCAACATTTTCGCAAAAATAATGCTGCCCGTTTCAAAGAGTTCCTCGGATTGCTCGGCTCCGGCATCCTCCGGCTCTATAACTTCACCCCTGGCGATCTTCTCTTTTAGTTCCTGGGCACTTTTCTCTTGCCATTCCATGTTTTGGGCGCTCTGGAGCAATTCGAAAGTCCCTTCCCAGCGTGTCGCCGGGTCTTCGGCACAGCGGATTAGCCATTGCACGATGTCAGATGCCTCCACCTTTTCGGCGGCGAATATCGAATTCAATTCCTTTATTCTCGCTTCATAAACGCCGATCTCCTCGGTCGAAAGTTTCTTCGTGCCGTCGCGGTAATCAGTCAATTTTGGGTCTTCACCATCCTCGCTTTTTTTCAAAAACAACAATAAACTGTCGCCGGGTTCCAATGGAACAATGCCTTCCTCGTCTTCCATCTCCTCGCTTTCGTCCGGCCCCTCACTCACGGCGCCGGTGTTTTTGTATCTGTAATCAACCTCGTCCAGCACAAAGAATTTGCGGCTCTCGCCTTTTAGGCTAGATGAAATACTAAAATGCTTTTTGATTGAAATAGCAGTGTAATCCGGTGTGTCTTCGCTAACTTCGCCGTCCTCCGTTTTATCGAAGCGGGCGATATGAATGGAATCGCTGTTTTGATAAAGCGAGAGAAGAGTTTCCGGCATTTTTACCGGACACCTGCGTGTTCTGGCAGCAGCGGGAAGGAAAAAAATGGCAAATAAAAGAATAAGAATTGCGGCAGCGGAAAGAACGGACTTCAACATATATGAAACTCCTAAAATCTAAATTCTCGTCGGGCGCGCTTGTCTTTCAGACTCGGCAACTTTCATAAAAGTTGCTTCGGCGGAAAAATCACTTTATTCTTAGACACCGAATCGCTCAAAAAGTTCCACTATTGCTTTTGCGATTGGAGGATGCGGTAAGCTTCGGATTTACTCATCCCGAATTCCTTCGCGGCCTTCTTCAAAGCCGCTCTCGGTTCGATTCCGCCGCCTTCCATTTCCTTCACTCGCTCGGCAATCGTGTGCAGATTATTCTTCACAATTTCGCCCGTTGCGGCCCTTTCAATTACCAGAACGATCTCTCCTTTGGAATTTGCAGAAGAATATTTTTCCGCAAGATCTTTTAGTTCGCCGCGAACGATTTCCTCGTGCAGTTTCGTCAATTCGCGGGCCACAGCTGCCTGCCGATTGCCTAAAACATCCAGGCAATCGACCAGCGATTTTCCGAGGCGGTGCGGCGATTCATAAAAGGCCAGCGTTGCAGGAATTTGTTTCACTTCATCAAGCCGCTTTCGCCTTTGTCCCTTTTTTGAAGGCAAAAATCCGCCGAAAAACAAAGAATCCGTCGGAAGGCCGGAGGCAATTGCCGCATTCACAAACGCAACGGCTCCTGGAATAGGAACGACAGTTGCTCCGATCTCATAAGCCTTTTGCACCATTTTATATCCGGGATCGTTAATTCCGGTAGTGCCCGCATCTGAAATTATTGCGATGGATTTTCCTTGTTTTAGAATCTCCGCAAATTCATCGGAACGCTCCAATTCGTTGTGCTCGTGATAACTGACGAGCTTGTTTGAGATCTCGTAAAAGTTAAGAAGTTTGCGGGAATGGCGCGTGTCTTCGCAGGCGATTTGTTCCACGTTTTTAAGAATTTCGATCGCGCGAAACGATATATCCTGTAGGTTTCCGATCGGCGTTGCGACAAGGTAAAGTGTTCCGGCCATGAAGAGATGGTAAATCGTAAATCGTAAATCGTAAATGGCCGTTACGAAAAAAGCCCGAGCTATGAAAACTCGGGCTCCCGGATGAAACTGCTATCCGGTTCAAAAGTGCCGGATATCAATCCATTTTTCTGTTTAGAACGGAAGCGGGAAAGGCACTCTATTTCTCCAATCGCCGTTTCGGCTGTTGCGATTGTTTCTGTTATTCCGATTATTGTTATTGTAGCCGTAGGTATTTGCTATCACATTTAAATCCTGCCGCATGCTGTTCCATTGACCCTGAATATTTCTGCCTCGTGAATTGTAAATCGTCCGATCTATCTGCGAAGCAATATCCAAAACTCTACGGGCTTCGTCGGCACTATTGTTCAAATTTCGGCCGTTGCCGTACTTATCTTCGAGCCTATCGGTCGCTTTTGAGAACTGATCAGCCAGATTCTCCAAGTTGTCGCTATCGTTGTAACCGTAGCCGCCACGCCGATCATCCCGGTCGTCCCGCCTGTCATCATAACGGTCGGTCGCTTTTTCAAAATTCTTCGCTCCGTTTTTCAGGTTTTTGACGGTCGAACGTATATTGTATCCGCTGCCGTTATAGCCACCGTTGTTTCCGCCGTATCCACCGCCATTCCACTGCGCCGACGCAATCGCGGGCAAGCCTAAAATTAATAAAGAAAATGCACTGATCGCTAACAAACTCTTACTTCTATTCATCGTTTTCTCCAGCATTTATTATTCTCAGGCAATGTCCCAGCCATTGCACTTACCGTAAGTGCAATGTGTGTGCCAATAATTGCAATTGATCGAAAACGACAAAAAAGCCTCATATTCACGAGGCTTTTCTGATTTATTGAATTTTGGAGATTAGGTAGAATGAATGTTTTGGTAGATTTATCCACCAAAACGTAAAGTTATGCTCAAGGCAACTCTAATTACCCAACGCCTTCGACGCGTTCAGCCGGCCGCCGTTTTCGACCTTACCGGCAAGCGAATCGATCTTATCGACCGATTTCAAAAGCCGTTCACGCAGCTGTTCGACCGTCAGATCAGGCTCGCTCGCAAGGATCAACGCTGCGACACCCGCGACGTACGGTGTGGCCATCGAAGTTCCGGACGCTTCACGGTAATCTCCGCCTAGCCAGGTGGATAGGATATCCCTTCCCGGAGCTGCGATATGAACTGTCTTTATTCCGAAATTCGAAAATGATGCGAGAGCGTCAGTCTTGTCCGTTGCAGCAACGCTAATAACGTTAGGCAGGTTGTAATTAGACGGATAATGCGGCCGGCTGTCGTTGTTCGTGCTGGCGTTTCCGGCTGCAGCCACGAACAAAATTCCCTGTTCGCCCGCCGCGCGGATCGCGTCTTCCAAAGCTCTCGATTTTGAAGTAGATCCCCAACTCGCACTGATCACACGGACATTGACGCCTTTTTGCTTGCGGTCGATGGCGTAATTTATCGCTTCGATAGCGTTCGCCGTCGTCCCAAAACCGCCGCGGCCCATAAATTTGAGTGGCATTATTTGTACATTCCAGTTGATGCCCGCAATGCCTTCATTATTGTTTCCCTCGGCCCCAATGATCCCGGCACAATGTGTTCCGTGGCCGTTATCATCCATCGGATCACCGGCGTTCACGTCGGCGTCGAATCCCTGGATGTCGTTGAAACTACCAAGTTCATCGTCGGTGTACTGCGGGATATTGTCGGGGCGCGTCCACATATTAGCGACCAGATCAGGATGATTGTAATCGACTCCGCTGTCCAGCACGGCGACCACGACTTCCTGACTACCTTTACTTTTCAACCAAGCTTTGATGGCATCGATATCGGCCCTTTCCTTTCCGCCGTCACGGCCCAGATTATTCAAAGCCCACTGATCGGCAAATTGAGGATCGTTCGGAAGATCTTCGTCGCTTTCCAACTCTCTGCGAGCCAAATCCAAATAAGATGGGTCTTGTATCTGTTCGCCATGGCTGACCTCGAAAACAGGCTCGGCGTACTCAACCAGATCCTTTAAATTCGCGTACTGTTTCGCCACCGTCTCTGCATCGACGCTGTCCAAATCGTCGATTGAAACCAATCCGCTTACGGATTCTGTTTCGTCGTCCAGCCGGTCGTTATTACGGAGAATGATTTTCTTGATCTGCGAAAGGCTGACGCCGGGACGGAATCTGACCATTACTTCAGGATCGGAATCCTTTTTCGAACGGTTCAACGATGCCGGTTTTGGCGCCGTTTTTATGACCTCTTTTGTCTCAGTCACTGAACGCAACGAAGTTTTCCAACGCTGGATCTGTCCCAAAATTCCCGCCATCGTTATCAAAACGACCGCCAAACCTATGTGTATCCAAATATTATTGCGATTCATTTAATACTGCTCCTAGAATCTACATTTTTCACGCCTAAACGACGTGGTTTGTTCCATTAAAATTGCGAAGACGAAGCTGATACTTATCTGCCCGGTACTCGTAAGTTTTCCCGTCGGCCTCAAGATTTATCTGCCATCCGCTCGAGATCATCTGTGCCGACATCTCATCATTTACAGGTGCCCCAAGCGACATATCCGGAAAATCCTTCTCCGAAACGGATGAGACTTTCACGTCACCGTCGCCGATCTTCAGCCGTGATGCCAGATCTTTTTTGGCTTTTTCCGCTGCACTGTCTTTCGTAAAACTCATATTAATTTCAGGTAAACTAGATTTTGCTACTCTTTCCAACAATAGTCAACGAAAACGCGTTCCAAAAGTTCTGAGTTCCAGCTTGCTTCGTGTCGGAACCGGAACCGGAAGCGATAGCGACTGGGTTCATAAAATTTCAAGCTAGGGTGAGAATCCAGAACCACGATCCTTCTTCACGGAAAAATTACGAAATATCTCAACTAACGCCGGGACGATAAACGTCGCGCAAACCACGCCGAGAACCAATCCCGTTACAAACCTTGAAAGATGCGTATTTTCCCAAACACCGAATACCGTCAAACTCCAATCGATGCTGATCGGAACAAGCGAAAGAAACAGCCAAAATCTCGCCAGAGGTTCTATCTCCTCAATCCTCCGCCACAGCGGATAAATCAAAAAACCCGCGAACAACCCGAAATAAACACCAAAACAACGTGAGCAAACCGCCAGCTGATGACCGTCCAAATGAAAAGACCTCTCCGGTATTTGATGGCAAATAAAGCTGAAAAATTTGTAAAGAGGATATGAAATGTTTGAGAAGCTACTTGCCGCAAGCGGCGGCAGCAGAATTAGAGCTACCCAAAACGCGACTACGGCCAAAGATATGGTCCAGACTCCGTATGCCTGACGGCGAAAATATTTGGCTAGATTTTGCGGAATGTATTCGGCTACCACTAATTTGATTTATCGGATTTTGGCCACGTAGCGGCAGCTGAATTAGCCGTGGATTTTAACCCACGGTGAATCACAAGAATGTTTTCGTCGCGTCAATGACGACTGATGTTTACGGTTTAATTCCGTTGCGCTAGCGCGGGATAGATAATGCTACCTACGTTCCGCAGGTAAAACCGATGGCCAAAGCTACATCGTCGGGACGCGACACCGCCACTTACACTCTCAAACTCTTCTCCATCTCCAAAATATGATGAGTTGTCTGAATAACCGTATCCGGATTGAGCGAGATTGAATTGATGCCTCGTTTAACCAAAAACTCTGCAAATTCGGGATAATCCGATGGAGCCTGCCCGCAGATGCCGATCTTTTTTCCGGCCCGAATCGCGGCGTCGATCGCCATCGCAACCATCTTCTCAACCGCTCCGTTTCTTTCATCAAAAAGATGAGCGACCATTTCCGAATCACGGTCCAGCCCTAGAGCAAGCTGCGTGAGGTCATTGGAGCCGATCGAATAGCCATCGAAAACCTCCAAAAATTCATCGGCAAACACAACGTTGGCGGGAAGTTCGCACATCGCGTAGATCTCAAGCCCGTTCTCGCCCTGCACCAAACCGTGTTCGGCCATCAAGGCAATTACCTTTTCGCCTTCTTCCACCGTGCGGCAAAACGGGATCATCGGAGTTACATTGGTCAGGCCCATATCTTCGCGGACGCGGCACATGGCGAGACATTCCAGTTTGAAGCCGGCCTTATACCGGTCGTCGTAGTAACGCGACGCTCCGCGAAAACCGATCATCGGATTTTCTTCCACCGGCTCGAACTCCTTGCCGCCGATCAGCATCGCGTATTCATTCGACTTGAAGTCCGACATGCGAACAATTACGGGTTTCGGATAAAAGGCCGCGGCGATCCGTCCGATGCCTTCCGAAAGGGAACGAACAAAAAACTCCTTTGGATCTTCTTCAAGAATCCGGCTGGAAATTAGCTCGACATCCGCCGGTTTCTTCAGATTCGGATAGTTCACCAGCGCCATCGGATGAATCCCAATATGGTTATTGATGATGAATTCGAGACGGGCAAGTCCGACACCGTCATTCGGCAAACGCGAAACTGCAAATGCATTATCCGGGTCGCCGACATTCATCATAACCTGCGTGACCGGACGCTCGCTGTCCGTGATCTCGCGCCTGTCAATCTCAAAATCGACATTCCCGTAATAGATATTTCCGCGGTCGCCCTCTGCGCAGGAGACGGTAATTTCCGTGCCGCTTTTCACGGCCTCGGTCGCATTTCCGGTTCCGACGATGCATGGAATTCCGAGTTCGCGGCTGATGATGGCGCTGTGGCAAGTGCGGCCGCCGCGTTCGGTAACGATCGCCGA
>JACMMN010000078.1 GCA_014379075.1 Pyrinomonadaceae bacterium
ACGTCGGGGCAATTCAGCATCGCTTGCGTGATTCGAATGGCTGCATCGCGCAGATCTTCGTCAAAACTGCTGGGCGGCGCGATCAGATTGAGAAAACTCTTTGCCATCGAAAGAAGCGACACCGCAAAGATCGGAGCGGAGCAGCCGTCAATGCCGGTTTGAATTTGGCCCGCCGGAGTTTCCGTAAAAACTGAAACGGCGTGAAGTATCGCTTGCTGCACGGGATGATCGATCTCTTCGTAGGTAGCCAGGTCGGCCCCGAGATGTTTGGCGAGCGCGAGCATCGCCGTGTGTTTGCCGGAGCAATTATTATGAAGCTGCGTGGGGTATTCCCCGGCACGCTGCATTCGCTCAGCCTCTTTTTCATTGAAGGGCAGATGAGCACCGCACCGCAAATGCGATTCGCTAAGGCCGATTCGCTCGATCATCAGCTTTGCGATCCGAACATGGATCGCCTCGCCCGAATGCGACGCACAGGCCATCGCGATCTCGTCTTCAGAAAATTCGAAGGCGTCGGCCGCACCGCTTGTGATAAGCGGTACTGCCTGAAGAGGCTTGGCGGCAGAGCGAAGAAAAGTAACGGTTTCCGGATCGCCGGCACTCGCGATCAAATTCCGGCTGCCGTCGATCACGACAAAATATCCGCGATGCATCGATTCGACCGTGCTGCCCCGAATGACTTTGGCTAAAATTTCAGACTGCATAATTTGATGGCCGCAAAAAAGCGACAAGAAACGCAATCGGGCAAATCTTCTTTGTGACTTCTGTGCCTTTTTGCGGTTATGATCTGTTTACCGCAGATAACATCTCACGGGCGTTCTCCCGTGCCGCGTCCGTGATCCTTTCACCGGCAAGCATACGGGCGACTTCCTCAACCTGCTCGGCAGCGTTCAATTCACGAACACCGATACTAGTGCGGTCTTTCAAGACAGCTTTCTCAACCACAAAATGCCGATCCGCCTTCGAAGCGACCTGCGGCTGGTGCGTTACACACAATACCTGCTGCGTGTTCGCTAATTCTTTCAGTTTCAGGCCGACCGCTTCCGCCACACGTCCGCCGATCCCGGCATCGATCTCATCGAAAACCGCTGTCTTTTCACGCTCGTGCGTCTTGGCGGTCGTTTTAAGGATGAGCATTAGCCGTGATGCTTCGCCACCCGATGCAACTTTCGCCAGCGGCTTTGGCGATTCGCCTACATTTGCCGAGAAATAATATTCAACGCGGTCAAAGCCTTTTGCGGTAAATCCGACGCTGGAACCTTCGCTTTCGAGTTGGTCTTTCTCAGGAGCATCCACGCGAATCTCGAAACGCGCCTTTTCCAAGGCGACTGCTTTCAAATTCCCTTCGATTTCATCAGCAAACTTCACCGCAGCACGAACTCTTTCGCCATGAAGTTCAGATGCGACTTTGACGTATTCAGAACGAAGCATTTTAACCTTCGCGTTTAATTCGGCTTCGCGAAGTTCGGCTGTTTCGATGTTTTCCAGCCTTTCTTCGGATTCGTGTAGGTGGGCCAAAACTGATTCAACCGTTCCGCCGTATTTGCGTGTAAGGCGCGAAATTTCCGCCAAGCGCCTCTCGATCTCTTCGAGTCGTTCAGGTGAAAATTCCAGATGGCTGCGAAAATCGCGCGTGGTATACGAGAGATCCTCAATGAGTGCCTGCGCGGATTTCAATCCTTCCAGATACTCATCAAATTTCATATCGTACTGTGCCAGTTCTTCAATCTTTCGCAGTGCTTTTTCTAGTGTAGCAACGGTCGATTCTGTGTTTTCGTATAAAAGGGAATATGCATCTTCACTCAACGACGAGAGCTTTTCGACGTTGTTCAAAAGCTTCTTTTCTTCTTCCAACTTTTCCTCATCGCCGGGCTCAAGCTGGAACTTTTTAATCTCGGCGACCTGAAACCTGAGGATATCCAAAAGCTGTAGCTTTTCGGCCTCATTCTTTTCGAGCATTCCAAGTTCAGTTTTCGTAACCGACCAGTGCCGGTGCGCTTCAGAAACCTTTTGACGCAAATCTTTCAACTTGGCATACTCATCCAGCATTTCCAGATGCGAAGCCGGATTGAAAAGAGCCGCATGCTCGCCCTGGCCGTGAATGTCGACCAGAAAAACACTTATTGATTTCAAAAACGACTGCGTGACAAGCTGGTTATTTACGAAGATGCGGTTCTTTCCCGATAGCGACAGTTCACGGCGCACTATCATTTCGATCTCAACGGCATCATCTATTTCCACGCCGCTTTCATCGCAAATTTCCTGTAAAGTTTTATTCGTTCGAACCGAAAAAAGCCCTTCGATCCGCGCCGCATTCTCGCCTTCCTTTATCAAGTCCGATGAAACCCGGTCTCCGGTCAGTGCTCCCAAACTGTCCACAATAATAGACTTGCCGGATCCCGTTTCACCGGTGAGCAGGTTCAGTCCGTTACCGAATTCGATTTCCAACGAATCGATGAGGGCAATATTCTTGATTTTGAGGAGACTTAGCATGGACGTCGCTAAACGTTATACACTTTGGACTTTGGACCGCGGACTCGCACTCTACCCGATCAATTCTTCCTTGTTGTCCTTCAACAACTTATTCGAGATCTTTAGAAAATCTAAAAAATTATCCGCGACGTAATAGACGAAGTCTGGATCGTGTTGAAATACGATGATCTGGCCGGCAGATCCTTTCTCCGCCGGATCGAGGTCGAGCAATAACTGCGTACTTCCGCCATTAAATTCGGCGAGCGGCAGCCATTTATCGTTATAAATGTACGGCTTTATCCGGGGATCGAGAGCATGGTCAAAATCCTTTAGATGATCCTCTGGGATACTTTGACTCCCAACCACCTTATTGTCCAGAATATCATCCGTGGAAATAAAATGCAGCGGCATCAGGCCGTCGGAGATCACGGCGGCGCAGATATCATAGGTCCAGCCGTTTGAGAATTTGTACCAGTCCCGCAAATTCGCGTCGAGTTTCAGCCCTTGCCCGAACTGCTGCTCGAACAGATCAAGTTCCCTGTCCGTCGCTCCTTTGTTCAGGTTATCGGTATCGACATCGGTTCCGGTCAAAACATCCAACAGTTCGTGAACCACAATTCGAAGCTCGTTATTCATTGGATTCTTTACCTGGTAAAGGTTTACGCCACTTCCCGAGCGAAAAGACCGCGTCGGGGGGATATTGTTTTTCGATATCGGAAACGGTCCAGTCCACAGCGCGATTCTTACGGTAGAAAAGTATTTCAGCAAAGCTACCGGTTTTTAACGGCTGAAACCTGCCGATGAGATAATAATCGCTCACGTCGTATTCTTCGAGGCCAGATAAATTATTTAGATTGCCGATCTGTCGAATGGTCGTCGGCGCGGTAAATTCGGCCCGACGGCGGTCGGTGGTTGCGGCTATATCTCCGGAGGTGATCTCTTTCGGTTTTTCGCGACTGATGATGGAAGCATTGCGGAAGACAAAATAAGTGAGTCTTCCCGACGAGTTGTTCGGCAATAGTTCGTAATTAGAAGGACTCAATATTTTCTCGCTGCCGTCGGCGAGGGATCGCAGCGACGTCAAAAATGCAACGAAATTCATTTTTACCAGAAACATCTCGTCCTTTCCGTGGAGCGCGCCCGTTTCGATCAAAATGACCGGCGTTCCCCAAGCCGAGAAATTGTCACCGAAAGCAGTGGGCGCAAATCCGTCATCATAACGCCCGATGTGTCCGGGAATAAAATTATTCAACGCCTGCGTCATTGCCGCCGTAAGGCGTTTATTGCGATCGTGCCCTTCGCTCGCGGTTTTTTCAGCATCACCGTAAACCACAAGAAAGGAGATCGCAGCCTGTTTATTAGAAGATCCTGCGGTCGTCAGAGCATTTTGGTTGTGCAGATTGAAACCGATATGCGGCGACCATTCATCGCGAAGCCTTTTTAATAACACGGCTTCCGGTGACTTGAGATTCAAGGCATCGCGGTTGATGTCGAGCCCCTGATTATTTCGCCGCAGATACATGTCCGTTCCGTCCGGGTTGAGCATCGGCACCGCCCGGATCGTTATCATGCTCTCGATTTCCTTTACCCAATCTTTATCCCGGTTCTTTTGCAAAATAGTGAACATGTCGATCAGAGCCGAAGTCGCCGTCGGTTCATCGCCATGCATCTGCGACCACATAAAAACCTTCAGCGGCCCACTCCCGAATTCTACCTGATAGATCTCGCGGTTCGAATAGCTGCGTCCAGCCTCATTTACTTTCAAGCCGATTTTCTTAAGGCCGTCGAGGTAGCTCTTCAAATCCTTGTGACGAACGTTGGACGGGAGAATGTTCGATACATGTTGCTTTTCCCAAATTTCGGAGAGTTCCGCGGCGGTCTGTGCATTTACATCCATCAGTAAGACAAACAGGCTCAGGGAGAGGGACAACACAATTTTCATAGCATTAAGATAAACCGTATGTGTAGTTTACAGCAAGCCGATGTGTATGGATCCGCCTTTTCCTCAGAGTGCAGCTGCCCGAAGGCGGGACGCCATACGTCATTGCTGTAAAACATCCTGATACAAAGCCTCGGTCTGATCGATCATTCGCACGAGCGAGAACTTTTCCGATGCCAGCGCTTGGGCCTTTACGACACTGCCTTGCCGCTTCTCGGGATCTTTTAGATACGAGCAGATCATGTCAGCGAGCTTCACAGGGTCTTTGATCGGGACGAGCAATTCCTTCTCGACCAGTAATTCCCTCGCGCCCTCGGTTTGCGTAGCGACTACGGCAGTTCCGGTGGCCATTGCCTCGAGTATCGCAAGCCCGAAACTCTCGGAGTGCGACGCCGATACAAATATGTCGAGGGCCGCGAGTAGCTCGGCCGTATCGTCCACCCAATCGAGCCACAAGAACCGCTCGTCGAGGCGGAAAACCTTTACCAGCCGCTTCAATTCACGGCGGAATTTTTTATCGATCGTGTTGTCCTTTCCCACGACGACAAAATGAGCATCAGGAAAGCTTTTGACGATCTCGTTGGCCGCAAGTACGAAATCCCGCTGGCCCTTGAGCGGAATCAGTTCGCCGACCGTCCCGACCAGCGGCGCATCGAACGGAATGCTGTGCAGAAACCGGAATTCTTCGCGCAGTTTTCCGTGGTCTGCATTCGACCAATTTTCGATATCGATGCCGTTAGGTATGACCTCGATCCTGGGCCGGGGGAAGACCTTCTGCAGAGCGGTCTCGACACCGGCAGAAACCGCTATCGCTTTGGACAAATTCTTGAGGGCGAATCTATTAAAGGGCTTCAGAGGGAACAGAACGTGCCGGGTCAGCACGAATTTCGCATTTTTTGTCAGCACACACGCTATGCTGGCTGGGATATAATCCCGTGCCACATGGGCGTGGACGATCTCTATCTGGTTGTCGCGAATAAAACCGGCCATCTTGTTGGCACTCAATATCCCGAACGAATTTCGTATCGAAACATGCAGAATATTCTCGGCGGGCAGAAAATCCAGTCGCGACTGCCATTCATTCGTCGGCCTCAACGCCGCAAAAACCGAATGCCCGCGGGCCTGCAAACCGCGGCACAGGTCGACAAAATGCCGCTCGCCTCCGCCAAAGACCTTTGCAGATGAAATTTGCAGTAAGCGCATCGAAATCAATTGTTAATCGGAAATTGCCGGTGGTCAATTCAATGGCGAAAGTTTGCGTGATATTTTGCGCACGGGTTTCAGTCAAAAAACGTCTCGGCGGTCTGAGCTGAAACGTTAAATGTCGGAGCACCGACATTGAAAGCGATGCTTAAACTATTGACCGGAAATATTTAGAAATATTGTTGATAGCTTCCGGCAGCGGCTTTGATAATCAGATAACAGGCAGCGGAGTTTGGTAGAGTTTCCACGCGCTTTCTGAGACAAAACGGGCATTGATAGAGGTTGTTAGGTGGATTGGTCGAAAGTCTTTTGTGATATAGGAACATCAGGAAAAGAAAAGTTTTTTTATCCGTTTTCCTATCCAATAATCCAAAAGAGTGGCACCCGCGAAATTACGCGCAAGAACTTCGAAAAGATATAAGCTGCAACAGTTCCGAAATTCGGGCGCTTTTGGTGGCACCTTTTAGGTGACTCTCCTCAAGGTTTAGCCTGCTGAAGCAGGAACTCCAAACGGGA
The DNA here is from genome assembly GCA_014379075.1 of Pyrinomonadaceae bacterium. Classification (GTDB taxonomy): domain Bacteria; phylum Acidobacteriota; class Blastocatellia; order Pyrinomonadales; family Pyrinomonadaceae; genus OLB17. Next base: position 6,131 of record JACMMN010000078.1, read on the forward strand.
ACTCCAAACGCAGAATTCCAAACAAAAAAAGGCACGCTCCCAAAGAAGCGTGCCAAAAAGCTTTTCTCGTGAGAGAAAAACTAAAACTGAAAACGTGCCGCAAACTGGATCTGGCGTTCGCGGTACAAGGTGCTATCCGTTCCCGTTACCTCACCGAATGCAGCATTATAGTTAAGTATGGATGTGGTGCCCGAGCGTGCATACAGCGTATTGTTGAGCGAAAATACATGTGTCCGGTTCACTATGTTGAATGCCTCAGCCAGGAACTCAAGGTTCATAGTTTCCGTTAGTCTAAATCGCTTTGAAAGCCGGACATCGATATTCTGTAGGCTCGGCGTCTTAAACGAGTTGCGAGGCAGCAGCGGAAAGCGATTGTCGCCGTTCGAATTGTTTAGGCTCGTTCCGGAAACGGTTCCATTATATGGATTGCCCGAATATAAGGTGACGATCGGAGCAAGCGACCACCCGTTGAGGATGTAGGAACCAAAAGAGCTTGTCGAACCTTTGTAAAAATTCGGCGCCCAGACGACACTGGTAACAAATTTGTGACGGCGATCGAAGTTGGTCGGGCCGGGATCGTAACTGCCGTCAAGAATATCGTACGGGCTGTTCGTCTGCGTGAAGGTAGCCGAATTCTGATTCGTATCCGTAGCTTTCGATAGAGTGTAGCTCATCTGGAACTGCAGGCCGTCGGTGAACCGGCGATTTGCCTGAAGCACCAGAGCGTTGTATTCCGACTTCACCGTGCTTTGGATGCGTGTCATCGCTTGGGTACCCGCACCTGGAGCCCTGGTATAGATAGGCAAATTGAAGGACTGGCCGCCAAACGGACCGCCAACTACCGAATAAGTTCTTGTAGCCCCGCCTGCGCAAGCCGTAGGGAGCGGAGCACTGAGGGTCGCACACTTAACATTGTTGAGATCGTAGAATGTCGGAAGGTTGCGTCCTAGACTGCCGACATATGAAATCGAAATAACGGTATTCTTCATGATCTGATGTTCAAGAATAGCGTCATATTGGTTGATCAGCGGTGCCTGAAAGTTCTCAGCGAAAAAATTAATTCCGCCCGGAATGAAGGTTCCCGATGCAAGTACGTTCGGGAAGATCGGAGCGCCTGCCGCCGTGGCTGCGAGTTGCACTAATGCCTGACCGCCCGGATTTCCCGTGTTGATCAGCGCATTGTAGATAGTCGAGTTTTGAATTCGGCCGTAATAAATACCGTACCCGCCGCGAAAGCTCGTCTTACCGTCGCCGAATATATCGTACGCAACGCCAATACGCGGTCCAAAGTTGTTTTTATCGGTCGGGATGTTCGAAGTCGCCTCTGTGATCGTACGCCCATCATAAGGGATAACGGTCGTGTTCGTGGTGTTCGGCAGCTGGGCATCCGGTAGGGAGATCATTTCGTAACGAAGGCCCAGGTTGACCGTGAGCCGAGGCGTGATCCGAAAATCGTCCTGGACGAAAAAGTTATAATCGTAAGTGGTCATTTTAAGGCCGACCGTTCCGATGCCTTGCTGATAATTGCTTGTATAGCATCTACCGGCGAAACGATCAGGTGTGGGCGGCGCAGGCGGTGTTGCCGGCGTCGTACAGCGGGTTCCGCCCGGAAGCGGACTCAGCGAATTCGAATAGTCAAGGATGAAATCTCCGATGTTGTTATAAGCGTATGATCCCGCACCCGTGAACAGGTTAGCGATATCGTCGGTTACGCGATTGAAGTCTCCCCCAAACTTGAACGTGTGGCGTCCGTGCGACCAGGTAACAGTATCGGCAAATTGAATGCGGCGTTCATCCGGAAAAGACGTACGGTCCAGAAAATTAGGCGTACCGAATGTCAGTCCATTCTGGACGAAAATCGACGGTGAACGTGTTCCGCCGAGTGCGGTCGAAGGCTCACCCGGAAGCGGCGGCGTGCTGGCCTGACGCTCGAAATCGCGTCCCCACTGAAAACGGGCCTCGTTCAGAATGTTCGGCGAGAACGTCGTCTGGAGACGGGCGTTAACTGAATCGACGCTGACGAGGTCGTCGCCATAGCTTGAACGTCCGCGAGTAACGGTCGGCGATGTCTGGACACCATTCGGCGATTCCCAACGCATACGGTTGTAGCTCGCGCTGAACAGATTGTTATCGTTTATCTGCCAGTCGATCTTCGGCAGATAGATCGTCTGATCGCCCTTGCGAGCTGTTTCACCTGACAACGACCTTAAAAAAGCGAGACTGCTGTCCACTTGGGCATTGGTCAATCCTCTAGAAAGCAGGGTCGTGCGAGTTGCTGCGGGAAGATTGAGAAAGGTCGGGCTATCATAAACGCTAAGTCCCGGAAAATTTCTTTTCTGCTGATCGTAGCTAAAGAAGAAAAACAGTCGATCCTTAATGATCGGCCCACCGACTCCACCGCCGAATTGCTGACGCAAGTCGACAGGCTTTGCGGCAAAGAGTGTAGGGGTGCCATTGACCAGCTCCGTGCGGAAAGCACGGGGATTACGTGCTCCGTTGCGGTTATTCCGATTATAATAAAAGAGATCGCCGTGAAATTCGTTGCTTCCGCTTTTTGTAACTGTATTGATCACGCCGCCGGCCGCGCGGCCGTATTCAGCGGAGTAATTCGAGCCGTTGATCTGAAACTCACGAATGGATGATTGGCTGATAACGTAGTTGATACGTGTGCGGCCGCGTTCTTCCGAAAAGAAAGCCTGATTGTTGTCGCCGCCGTCAACGGTGCTGTTATTGAGCAGGCCCGAGATACCGCGAAAACTGATCAAGCCGAAAGTTCCGTCCGGAACCGTGGAAGGAGCCAGCAGAGCAAAGTTCGAAGCACGGCGTCCGTTGATGGGCAGCTCGTTGATCGAAGTTTGATTAATGTTGGTCGTGTTGGAGTTGTCGCTTGTGTTGATAACCGGAGCTTCGGCTGTTATTTCGACTTCGGCGGTCGCCGTGCCTAGAGTAAGCGGGATATCGACAGTGGTCGTTTGTCCGACCTCGACGATAACAGGCTCGGCCTTGGCCGGAGCAAACCCTGAAACCGTTGTTTCGATACGGTATGTTCCGGGCTGAAGGTTGGACGCGCGGTAGGTGCCGTCGTCGGTGGCTGTTAACGTTACTACGCTGTTCGTGCCGATGTTGGTTACGGTCACGGTTGCGTTCGGAATGACCGAACCCTGCGGATCGGTGACCTTGCCGGCGATCCCGCCGGAGACTGTCGATTGGGCGAAGACCTGGCCGATGCCGAGCAGCAGGCTCAGGGTGATCAAGGTTATGAATTTGATCGATATATTTTTAGTCATGTGTTTTTTTTGACCTCATTTAATAGAAATTGATAGCAATATTGCTTTGGCTAATAAATTATTGAAACTAAAATTTTGGATATTTATCTTGCTTTTTGGATAGAAACTTTATTAGTTTCCGTGCTGCTTTGAAACAGCTTCGATCCGTGTAACATAAGTAAATGTTCTATTCACACACCCTTACCCGGATTACGGTTTCCCCGATCAAAACGCTGAAATCGTAAACTTAGCAAAAACCTGTACGGACGATCCGATTAACGCAATTTGAGTTCCGCGCCGGCTTTCCGTCGTGAGGGCCGGAATGAATTAAACATTGTATTTGGGCCAGGTTAAATTGAGGTTACGAACTGCGTGTTTGTTTTCGCAAACGGATGAAAAAATGTTTATTCTCCAAAAATCGACAGCCGGGCGTATGCTGGCGGACATTCGTAAATGTGAATATGCCTATAATCGGACAAATATTAGTTTCCGGGGAACTAATTTAGACGCAATAAGTTGTACGATTTATGGAAACTTGACTTTTTTGTAATAAAGGTTTAGATTTGTCGGGCGTTATGGCCGGTAGTTGCATCCAACTAAAGATTATGCGCGAATATAAGGTCGAATAAGGGGGAAATATATGTCTCAAATTGATTATGCTACATCATCATATAAAACGCCATTGCATCATCGAATAACTGCAAGCCTTCCGGTCCAGGCCAGCTGGGTGGATTTGGAAAGCGGAGAAACGATCTTGATCGACGGTATGACGGAGAACGTTGGAGAAACCAGCACGCTGGTAAATCTTGAAGTTTTGCCGCCTGTCGGAGCCTCAGTAACCTTAAAAATTCTGGACGAAGACAAAACCATCATTGAAGTTTCAACGCAGGTGATCCGGGTGGAACGCGATCCGAGCAAACCATTGGCGGCACTTACCATTTTGGAAAATTTGAAGAAATGGAAAGTTGTCGCGATGAGCGCAGCGGAAAAATGGGTCACGCATCATTGGCACTTGAATTATGATGAAGAATGGGTTAATTAATTAGCTCATCATGAATTGTTATAATAGTTGGCGGAGAAGGTTTAGAACTTTCTCCGCCATTTTTTTAGTCAGAACCACCTGCGTAAGCGGGTGCCACTGACTGGTTGCCGCTGACGCGGCCACTATGAAACCAACGAATTCTGCGTCCATTGCATCAATTAGACGAATGAAAAAAGCGCTTTTATTATTGCTGACCCTGTCCTTATTTCAGTTCGCAGACGCCCAGGAAAAACCTTTGTCGCAGGCTGAGTACGTCAAAATGCTGTACGGCCTGCAAAAGGATCCGGCGGGCAAAACGGAGATCGTCGAAGCTTTGCGAAAACGCGGTATCGATTTTACCGTGACGGACGGAGTTCGCGGCCTTACGCGTTCGAAAGGCGGCAACGACGAGGAGCTGAAACGCTCTCTGGAAGAAGCCGAGCGGCGGCGTAAGAACCCCGAAGCCTCCAAACCGCCCAACGAAAGGGAAGCCGCCGACGTGCTCGAAAAGGCCCGTCAAAACACTCTTGCGCTCGTGGCCGACATGCCCGATTTCGTCGTCAAGCAACTCATTGCAAGGTCGGAAGCATACGCCGGAACCGGTAACTGGAGGCCCGTCGATAATTTGATCATCGCCGTCAGCTACAGTACCGAAAAGGGCGAGCAGTATAAGGTTTTGGCAAAGAACGGCTCACCTGTGATTTCACAAACGAGCGGTAATTATAACGGCCTTGACGGAGCGACATCGGGCGGTGAATTTGTCGACGACCTGCATAAGCTATTCAAACCGGAAAGCAAAACTCGGTTCGACGTGCTGACCACGGATGTCCTGCGAACCAAGCGGGCTTTGATCTACGATTACGAAATTGACCTCGTCAATAATAAAGGCGGCGGCGTCGGGTTAAAGGGCCCGAACCCGCAGTCTTCTCCGTCCGGTGAAAAAGGCCAGATCTGGATCGACCGCGACACTTTCCGTGTTTTGCGTATCGAATACAAGCTGACGGATATCGCCCCGACCTTTCCCGTCAAATCGGTGACGAAATACATTGACTACGATATGGTCGAAATTTCCGGCGAGAAGCATTTACTGCCGACACTGTCGGATTTTCGCGGCGTCGTTCAAAGCGGCAGCAGGAGATTTGAAAGCCGGAACGTCATTAGATTCAAAAACTATCAGAAATACGGTTCGGATGTGATAATCCTGGACGACGATACCGAGCCGGTTCCGGAAGAAAAACCGTAACTATGAATGGAAAGCGGATAATGATAAATGGAGGTGTAAATCCGGCATTTTCCGTTTTCCGTTTTACATTTTTCATTGCTCTCCTTATCCTTGCTTCAAACGCATTTGCCCAAAATGCACCGTCGAAGGAAGAAGATAAACGCGAGGCTCACTTGGTCGAACTAATCACTCTCGATAACACAATAAAACTTGATATCCGATACGCCACAGATAATAATTTTGTCGGCCGTATTGTTTACCCCGAAGCTCGGGCCTTTTTGCAGAAACCGGCAGCGAAAGCCGTACTTAAAGTTCATAAGAAGCTGAAAAAGCTGGGACTTGGGCTGGTGATATACGACGGCTACCGTCCTTGGGCGATAACTAAACTATTTTGGGAAGTGACGCCGGAAGATAAGCGCAAGTTCGTCGCAAATCCGGAAAAGGGGTCAAAACACAACCG
>JACMMN010000079.1 GCA_014379075.1 Pyrinomonadaceae bacterium
ATGGGGCAGAACAACTACAGAAACGGGTTCAAGTTAACATTACAGCCGCATATGCTCGCACTGCCGCTGCTGTGGAAAAAACCTCAGACGATCTTTGTTAATTCGATGAGTGACCTATTTCACAAGGACGTTCCGCTTGAATACGTTCAGGATGTTTTTGACGTGATGAAACGGGCACATTGGCATAGGTTTCAGGTATTAACAAAACGTGCTGAGAGGCTCGAAAAACTGTCACCGCTCTTGGATTGGGCTCCGAATATCTGGATGGGTGTGTCCGTGGAAAGTCAAAAATATGTTTCGAGGATCGACCATTTAAGACGTACTGGTGCGAAGACAAAGTTTCTTTCTTTAGAACCTCTGCTTGGACCTCTGAAAAATCTCGATCTGGCCGGTATAGATTGGGCGATAGTAGGTGGAGAAAGCGGCTTCGGAGCCAGGCCAATGCCATTGAATTGGGTTACAGGTATTCGGCAGCAATGCCTTGAGGCTAATGTGGCATTCTTTTTTAAGCAGTGGGGCGGCGTTCAAAAAAAGAAAGCCGGACGCACTTTGGAAGGAAGAACTTGGGATGAAATGCCTTCCGGGAACACATCAAGGGTTGCTGCCTAGCGGCGGTATGGTCAGTCTATGGACGATAAATACAATATAAGTAAAAGCCGAAAGCCGGGGACGAAGCAGGAAGTTATTCAGGAGCAGATCGAGGAGTTGGTGAAGCGTCGGGACAAGATCTCGAACCCGGCCGAAAAACAGGCTGTTCAGGCGGAGATAATGAAGCTGTTTGCGCAGTACGAGAGGCTGAAGCTGTGAGAAGGCAGTCAAGCCGTGCGGGCAGGAACATCATTTTTTGAAAAGCGGCAAAGTCCGCGACGCGGTCATTCAAACGATCTCGGGTTCAGGGGCGGCCCGGCGCAGTTTTCTTAATTTTCGCCAGAGGGTGAACGCGAGAACGAGCAGTGCGATGGACGGCACGAGGCCGAGGGCGAGGCCTTTAAGGAAAATGAAGTTTGCCTTTCCGGTGTCGATGTCGTGGCGGTGGTTCCAGACTTCGACGATCTTTCCATCGCGAAAGCGGAACACGTTTATGATCGGAATGTGTTCCTCGCCGCCGATCACCTTCATCCACCAGACGTCGGGTTTGAAATGCCATTGCCAGCGTGTCGCGACGAGGTCGCCTTCCGCGATCTGGTAATCGATCGAGCCGGTCATCGTGCCCCGCTCCCAAAAGAATTCCGCGATCTTCTTTTGCTCGTCCGCCGTTTCCATCGAGTTCTTCCGCTCGCCGGTGTCGTGGACGATATAGGTCGGGGCAACGAGTTCGTCAACCGCCGCGGTATTGCGTTTGAACCAGACCTCTTCGTAAAACCGCCGCGCAAGCGCTTTGTTGCCCTCCTCGACCTCGCCGCCAAAAACAACGGGCCCGGATAAAAGAACCAAGATCAGTAAAAGTATGGGTTTCATAATGCTCGCCTCCGACTTTCGAGGATGTTAGCATTTTTTGGTCGGTCGCGGGTGAAACGCAGTTAAAAAGATCGGAAAACCGGCGGCGTTTACTTTCGACCAATGAGGCGAAAGACCTCTACCTAACTACGGAAATTACTCTACCTAAGCGGGCATTCGCCTCTATCAAAAGCCGGTAAATATCGGCTTATTACAAAAAACTCCCACAAATCCAAAAAAAATAATTACGCAAAAACGGAGAGTAAAGTTTTGCTTTTGGGGGACGAATTTCGACCTATTCCGAAGCCCGGTCTTCGACGACCACCTCGGGGAATTCGGCGGCGATCTGCTCTCTCGTTTTCGAATCTATCTCGCCTCTCAAAGGCCGCGTTCCGACGTTCGATTTGAAGTTGCCGTTCTCATCATACAGCCGCCGGTACTGCGCCGAATTTCGGATGATTCCCTGGACGTAGCCTTTTGTTTCCTTGAAGGGAATCGCCTCGACGAATTCGTCCATCTCCGCCGGAAGTGTCGGCCGCCATTGGTTGACACGCCCCGGCCCGGCGTTGTAGGCGACGGCCATGTATTCGATGCGGCCGAATTTATCGAGCTGCTGTTTCATATAGCCGGTGCCGAGTTCGATGTTCACAGCCGGCTGATAAAGGGCTTCGGCGGATGCCAGATTCGCCGTCGATCCGAACGACCGGGCGACCAAACGTGCCGTCGGCAGCAGCAACTGCATTAGGCCGTATGCCTTAGCTCCCGATCTGGCTTTCGGGTCAAAAACCGATTCCTGGCGGATCAATCCGGCAACCTGATATTTATCCAGATCGCGGTTTTTCGCCCACGCCGTGATCTGATCCCAATTGGTCAAAGGGTAGAAAATGTCCCATTCGTCGCGGCCCATTTCCTCCGGAAACATCTGGGCGTAATCGGGATAGCTCTTGGCCAGAGCAAGCAGGGCGTTCACGTTGCTGCCTTTCAGACGGTAATGTTTTGCCAGTGCAAGATTGATCTTCGGCGAATTCTGGGCTGTCTTCTTGGCTTCTTCAAGCTCGTCTATAGCCCAGTCAAAAAGGCCGATTATGCTAAGCTGTTCGCTTTTTTCGGCCCGCTCAATTTCTTTCGGAGTCGATGTTTCGGCGGCTACGGTGACTGTCCGCAGATTCGCGACCGCCTTCGGAACCAGCGAACCGGACGGGAATGCCTGCGGCGAATTGCATTTTCCCTGGCCCTTTAAAGTTGCCAGCCGCTGTGCACCGATGTGGCCGTACCAATTGGCGGAATAGCGGTGCGTAACGCCCTCGTACAAAGCACAGGCCTCGCCGATTTTTCCGGCTTTTTCCGAATCGCGTGCGGCCCAATATCCGGCCTTTCCGCGATTCGTCGTGTCCTTTTCGGCATACCGGGCGAGGTGTTCGATCAGCATCTGCGAACTTTGGGCAAAATTTTTGTTCTCGTGTTCGAGCCATGCCAGTTCGAACTGGGCACCGGCAACCTCGATCGCGCTTGGGTATGCCGTCAAAGCAGAACGCAGAAAATACGCTTCTTCCAGCTTATTTTTCCCATCACGAGCGGCCATTCCCGCGTCGACCCACGCCTTTGGGGTCAGCTTTCCGTTGGGAAATTTCAGCCGCATCTCTTCGGCCGTTTGCCGGGCGTTTGGCCAGAGCCTTGCCTTTGCATAGCCGAGGGCAAGCTGATAATAAGCTTCTTCTTTTTCGATCGCCGAAGCGGGAATTACACCGAACGCGTTTTGCGCCTCCGTCATTTTCTTTAGATTCGAAAAGGTAATAAGCCTTTTGAGATGAACGGCAGACGTCGCGGATGCCGGGAATGCATTGAAAAACTCGCCGTAGGCCTTTTCGGCGGCGGCATAGTTCTTCCAGTTATAATGTTTGTCGGCCCGCGACTGAGCTTCTTCGGCGTTTTGCGGCGTCAAAGGTTGTGCTAAAAGAGTTAATTTTGCTTCGGCTTCCTTAGCGGAATCGGTTCCCGCTCCGAAGAAATAAACGCGGCGGTAAAATTTAACTGCTTCCGGCTGATTTCCCTGCGATTCGTAGGCTTTGGCGGTTCGCAAAAGTGCACCGGCACTTTTCGAGTCATTAAGTTGCCGCAAAAATTCCGGCACTTTTGAGGCCTGACCGGATTGAATTGCGGAATCCGCCCATAGCAGTTTAGCATCGCCGGCACGTATGGAATCGGCAAAATCGCCGATAAGTTTTGCGAAAACATTCATTGCCTCCGAATGATTTCCCGCACTTTGCAGCGAGCGGCCGCGAAGCCACAATGCATAATCTCCCAGATTCGTTTTCGTCTGAAAATCGTTCGAATTCAAGATCGCCGCGGCACCCGCAAAATCGTTGTTTTCAAAACGTATTCGGGCGCGGAGCAGTTTTGCCAACGCGCCCGTCTGCTTGCCCGCAAAACGCGATTCGACATTCGCCACGATGCTCTCAGGCGGCAGCTTTCCGTCCTTCGTCATCTCGCGGAGAGACTGCAAGGCCTGCTGCTCGTTCTGCTGCGCGGAACAAGCCGTTATAAAAAGTGTGGTCGCGAAAATTGTCGAAATTGCGAACGCGGAAAATGAATTATATTGCTGCATTTATATTTGAAACTCCGAATATTCTGATGCCGAAATTTGAAAGCGATTTGTCTTTTGGAATGTAAGAATAAAGCTTTCCAAGTATAGCGAACCATATTATGATAGCAAAGAAATTTTACTGATCAGGACCACTTTAAGATGAAAAATCTACTTCCCATCCTTGTCATCGTGTTTTTGTCTGCCGCGAACACGTTAGCTCAGATTGCGGCTCCATCCGCGACACCTCCGCCTGCTGACGATGCCGATGTGGTCAAGATCTCGACCGCATTGATCCAGATCGATGTAACCGTAACAGACAAAAGCGGTAAAATCATCCCTGATTTGCGGCGAGACGAGATCGAAATTTACGAAAACGGTGAGAAGCAGGACATCAGTGGGTTTTCTTTTATATCGAACGTACGAAATGCCGTTGAAAAGGGAAAAGTCAATACTCCGGCTATTCCGCTGCCGCCAACTTCAGTAAGACCCGAAGAGGTCCGGCGTACGATAGCGCTTGTCGTGGACGACCTGACGCTTTCATTTGAAAGCACACATTTTGTAAGACGAGCTCTCAAGAAGTTTGTCGACGAGCAGATGCAGGAAGGCGATCTCGTCGCGATCATTCGCACCGGAGCCGGGATCGGAGCTCTCCAGCAATTTACCACCGACCGGAGGCAGCTTTACGCGGCGATCGAAAAGGTGCGGTGGAATGCGTCCGGAGCCGGTAAAATTGGGGCGTTTGCTCCGCTCCAGGCTCGAATCGATACCGGCGAGGAAGAAACCGAACCAGTACCGGGCGAGAGAACGCCCGAAGGGATCGAACGGGAAAATAATGATTTTCGGCAAAGCATATTTGCGACCGGAACGCTCGGAGCGGTCAATTATGTTGTGCGCGGGATGGCGGATCTGCCGGGACGAAAATCTGTCATGCTGCTCTCGGACGGCTTTAAGTTGTTTACAAAAGACGCAGGTGGTTTTGTCGAATCAGGCCGGGTTTTGGAATCTCTGCGGCGGCTGGTCGATCAGGCGAATCGGGCATCGGTCGTTGTCTATACAATGGATGCCAGAGGCTTGCAGGTCACGGGTATCATGGCCGCCGACGATACGGGCGGACGATCCGCCGAGCAAATTCAGCAAGCGGCGAGCGACAGACGTGACGAGCTTTTGGATACGCAGGACGGCCTTCGCTATCTTGCTCGCCAAACGGGCGGCATATCGATAATCAACAATAATGATCTTTCCGGCGGTATCCGGCGCATTCTCGACGATCAAAGCTATTATCTGGTCGGCTATGAACCCGATGCCGAGACGTTCGATCCGAAAAAAAGACGGTTTAATAAGTTGGATGTGAGAGTTACGCGACCCGGCGCCCGCGTGCGCTACCGGAGCGGTTTTTTCGGCATTAGTGATGAGAACATCGTTCGGCCGAAAGAAACCGGTAACCAGCGTTTATTGACGGCACTAACCTCGCCTTTCGCAGTAAATTATATTTCGCTGCGGCTGAATGCTCTCTTCGGCAGCGACGCGCGCAATGGATCTTTTGTGCGTTCGCTCCTGCACGTAACCGCGAAAGACCTGACCTTTACTGCACAGCCTGACGGGATGCAAAAGGCCGTGTTCGATGTGCTCGCGGTCGGGTTCGGCGATAACGGAGCCGCCGTCGATCAGATATCGAATACATACGCGTTGAGTGTCGATAAGCATTCTTATAGCAAATTTATGAATGAAGGATTCGTCTACGATTTTACGTTTCCGATCAAGAAACCGGGAGCCTACCAACTGCGTGTGGCTCTGCGCGATCACGGCAGCGAAAAAGTCGGTTCGGCTAATCAGTTTGTCGAAGTGCCGAATCTCAAGAAGAACCGTCTGACGCTTTCAGGCGTGGCGCTTGAAAGCATCCCATACGACACGTGGCAGAACCGTAACACGGGAAATGCAGCGAAAGACGATGACTCAAATCCGCTTAGTGACACTTCGCTGCGGCAGTTCAAACGCGGGACCGTTTTGAATTACGGGTTTACGATATATAACGCAAAACTGCCCGCGAATCTAACTTCGCAGGTAAGGCTGTTTCTGGACGGCAGACCGATCTTCGAGGGCAAACCGCAGCCCGTTTCGCTTGCCGGGCAAACCGACCCAAGATCGATACCTTTTGCCGCCTCGCTAAGCCTCGGAACCGCATTGGCCAATGGCGAATACGTCCTTCAGATCGTCATCACCGACAATATGGCAAAGGAAAAGCGAAAAATCGTAAACCAATTCGTGCAGTTCGAAATAGTCGATTGAACGTGTGAAACAGCTTTGGTGAAACAATGTGAGGTGAAACGAAACACGATTTCTCCCGCCGATTGCAATTCTTCGCGACAATCTTTAACCTTAATGTTTTGCCGTTATGTTCCAGATAAAATCAGTCGAACTCATCGAGATCAATCTTCCGCTCGTTCATTTTTTCGAAACCAGCTTTGGCCGGACTTACGAACGCCGTATTATTCTCGTGCGTGTCGAAGACGCGGAAGGCGGTGAAGGCTGGGGCGAAGTGACCTGCGGCGAAACACCAGGATATTCAGACGAATGGACTGATTCCGCTTGGCTGACCGTCGAAAAAATTCTCGCGCCGATGGTTATCGGAAAGGAATTTGAATCGGCGGCGAATGTCTGGGATTCGATGAAATGGGCACGCGGCCACCGAATGTCCAAAGCGTCGATCGAAACGGCGTGCTGGGATTTGGAAGCAAAAAAATTGAATGTTCCTCTCTGGCGGCACATCGGCGGCGTAAAGAACGAGATCGAATGCGGGGTTTCAATCGGAATTCAGGATTCGGTTGACCAGCTGATCGGCAAGATCCAAACCGAACTCGATGCCGGCTATCGCAGGATCAAAATAAAAATTGCACCGCATTGGGATTACGATGTCATCAAACAGGTACGCGAAAAATTCGGCGATATCCTGCTGATGGGCGACGCGAATTCGGCGTACACGCTCAACGACATCGATCATTTCAAGCGGATGGACGAATTCGATCTAATGATGTTCGAACAGCCGCTTGCCCACGACGACATGCTCGACCATTCGAAACTGCAGCGTGAGATCAAAACGCCTATCTGCCTCGATGAATCCGTAAAATCACCGG
>JACMMN010000008.1 GCA_014379075.1 Pyrinomonadaceae bacterium
CCGAGCGCATAAATTTTCGGCGGGCCGGTGTGTTAAAAAACAGGTCGCGAACAGTGATCGTCGTACCCGTGGTTCTGGCGGCATCTTTAACATCGATCAGCTTGCCGCCTTCGATAACTACACGGGTCGCTGCGGTGTCCTGTTCCAATTTCGTCGTCAGATCGACTTTTGCAACGGATGCGATCGACGCCAACGCCTCGCCGCGAAAGCCAAGAGTGCCGATCCGCGAAAGGTCTTCCAAGGTCTGTATTTTAGATGTCGCATGCCGTTCGAAGGCGAGGATCGCATCGTCGCGAAGCATTCCCTCGCCATCGTCGTTCACTTTCATCAGCCGCCGGCCGCCAAGTTCGATGTCGATCTGTATCCGCGTCGCACCCGCGTCAATCGAATTTTCGACAAGCTCTTTTATCACCGACGCCGGACGTTCCACCACCTCGCCGGCGGCTATCTGATTTGCCAAATTGTCGGGTAAAAGCCTGATTTTATTCATCTTATAAGTAAAGTATGCGGTGGCCTTTATCATCCAGGTCAATAGAATCGTAGATCCAATCGATCACATTCGGCCCATAGCGATTAAGTAGCGTTGTCACATTGAACGTGCGCTCCTGCAGATGCTTATGCGGCAGAAGCGCTGTGAACAAAGCGTCTATCTGCCGACTGACCGTTTCGTCCCGAAACACCTCGACACGATGGAATTTCTTTCGAACGGCCCCAATATGATAAATGATCTTTCTTCGCCGTTTTGCAAGATTTTCCGCCAAGGTCGGGTCGATCTGCGAGAGATTTTGGTCCAGTCTATTCAGTTCGGTGTTTATCTTTTCCTCGACATCAGCGAAAAGACGCGCCGTGTCTTTATTCAAAAATTGCTCAACTATCCTCGGCAGGATCACCTCGGAGCCGTAGAAAAGATCGGAAAAATTCAAATTATAACGGCTAAGAACTTTAGAGTGTTTTGGCTCAACCAGCGTAAAACTCTGCCGGTGCATGATCGGCGTCACCGGTCTATTGAGTATTCGATAAACTTCACCGCTTTGAGCAAAATATGAAATTTCAGCTCCGCCCCCAAAGTAACAAACGGTCGGTAAGATGTAATCCTGAACGGCCGACCTCAAAACCACGCTCGGACTAAATCTAGTCGGGTCTTTGACAGCAATATCGGCCAATTCTACTAAAGTAAACTCCCGGTTTCCGCCCTTGGTTATAATTGTATTCGTCGAATTCCTTCGCAAGGCGTTTCTGCTGTCGTCGTCAGCGTGCCAGAATAAGGGGAAATAATCCTCGCCTATCAGAACCTGGGCTTCATAACCCTCAGCACTTAACTCTTCGCTTCTAACGCGTAGAGCAGAAACGATCTCATAGGACCTTTCGATAGCATCAACATACACCGGAGCCGCAAGCCTTTTCAGATCTTTATTCAGAGGGTCAAGAACTATCAGCCCGCTATCACCCAAAAGACTTGTCAAAAGGGTTCCAAAAGCGTCCGCGAAATGAACTCCCGGCATCCAGCTCTGTTTTATTGATTGCCGAATCCCGTCAGTGAACTCAGTATTGCCAAGCTCGCAGAAAAGCTCATCAATAGTCTTTTCGATCGAATCGTCGAGTTTTACAAAACCGACCGGGACATTTTCATAAAGGTCTTTCGGTTGGTTCCTGACTTCGGAGGTGTCGCCCTTTCGACCGATTACAAATGCGTTCGAAACTTCTGCAAAATCATTATCTTCCGTCGCCGACCAAAAAACCGGGACGGCACTAAATCCCCGCCCGCGAAGACACTCCGCTGCCTTGATAGCTGAAAGAGCCTTATACACGGTGTATAACGGCCCTGTAAAAAGGCCCGACTGTTGACCGGTAACGACCGCAACTGTCTCAGTCCGCCGCAGCATTTCGATATGCTCAAATGTTTTGGCCGACGCTCCGAACTTTTGATTCGTCACCAAAAGCGCGTCACAGAGAATGTTTCGGTCTGCTTTGTGGTTTTCCAAAACCTCAGGAATTCGTTGGACAATTTCAGTATGCGACGCGACCGCCGACGGATAATATTTCTTTAAGGAAAGTGGGTCTTTTTGGTATTGGACGAACAGTTTTGACTGGCCGGGAATCTGCCCAAATGGCAAGCTTTCAACTCGCAATTTTCCGCCCGGGGCAATTTTGGGACAGTCGATCTCTTGCATAAACCAGTTATGGATTCCTGACTCTTCAGATTATAGAATTCTATTCCACAACTTCAAAGCTGGAAACAAAAAGAGACGGTTCTAAAACCGTCTCGGATGATAGACCTTTGGCTTATATTCAGTTCGCTTTTGCGGCGGCAACCGGACTCTCCTCCGAATTTTTCGCAGCTTCCAACTTTAGTTCGATTCGATAAACGCCCGACGAATGCGAGCCGGCGAATATTCTATTCGGATCGTTCGGGTCGAATGCCATGGCCCAAACCCGCCTGCTCGGCAGCTTCATATCCTTGGAGTCGATCCGGCGCCAACGCATTCCGGCATCGTCCGAAAAGAAAACTCCGCCGTCATTTTCAAGTGCACTTGCGACGAAAACTTCGTCGGTATTATTCGGATTTACAAGAATGCTCGCATAATTTCCGAGGGGCAGATTCCCGCCCCTGCGTATCCATGTACGGCCGCCGTCCCGGCTCAAATAGAAGGACTGCGTTGTACCCACATAAATGTAATTAGGCCTTTTAGGATCAGCGGTTATCGAACTGATCGGAATATTTTGCGGTATGCCATCCGTCTTCGACCATGTTTTTCCGTCATCGGTCGACACAATCACCCCCGAAGTCGCAGTCCCGACCCAAATGGTTCCGGGAACAAGCGGCGACGCGTGCACAGCAAAAACATTTTCATTCACACCTTCGCCAAAAGGCAGTTTTTCCCAGCCTTTTGCAACATCGTAAGTACGGTACAA
>JACMMN010000080.1 GCA_014379075.1 Pyrinomonadaceae bacterium
AACAGGATCTGTTCGGGAAGGCCGCTGTTATCGACTACTTTTGAATTATGCCCGCAGACGGCGCTGATATAGACGGCGTTTTTGTTTTCGTCGTCGAACGGGTCTTTGGTTATCATCACGCCGCCTTTATTCATGTCGATCCCGACTTGAATGAGGGCCGACATATAAACATCGGTCTGGCTGACGTAATTTCTGACGCGAGCCTCATATCCTTCGAATTTCCACAGCGAGCCCCAGACTTTTTTGACGGCTTCGATCAGCTTATCTTCCTCGCGAACATTTGCCACGCTCGAATAAAGGCCGGCCCCGCTGAAATTAGGCAGGTCTTCAGAATTAGAGGAACTGCGGACAAAAACCGGCCGCCCGCCCAACTGCAGTTTCCACTTTTTAATTATCTGCCGCCGTAATTCCGGGTCGAATTTTCCGGACTGGATCGCATTTCTAAATTCCTCCAGCTTTTGACGGCGATATCTTGGGTTATGAATAAAATCGTTATCTTCCAACAATACTTCGAGCGTTTTGTCTAAGCCGTTTTCGCTCATAAACGCTTTGTACCAGGCAAACGGGATCGAAAAACCGTCGGGCACGATAACATTTGCAACCTTGGCATTCAGCATTTCACCAAGATTTGCTGCTTTTGAACCGTAAATTATGCTGTCCTTTTTACGCATTTCGCGCAGCCCGGCAAGTTTCGTGATCCCTAAATTGACCGGCGGAACCTGCTGGCCGGGCGACACGAAATCTGTCTTTAATTGATCGATCGAGGCCCGCGTTAAACTGTACTCGGTCAGGGATGCGTCGAGCTTATAGATATAAGTGTCATATTCCTTGAACAATTTATCGGCGTCCTTAATGTAAATATTCGGGATGTTCCAGCCCTTAGCGAGAATATTTATATGCGAAAGCGGACTCGACGGTTTTGCAAGTATCACGCCGCGAACGGGAGGCAAACTGATCGGCAATTCCTTCAAAACAAGGATCTCGTTATCGCCGATCTCGACCGTGTCGTCGAGCTTGTCAATAATATGAATGCGCCCGACGGCTGTGCCGGTGTTAAGCGCCAGATAGCCTTGATTTTTGTTGATATCGCTTTGCAGCACGCGGTCGATGCAGGCAGAAACGCTGGTTTCTTGGCCGCAGCTCATACTTAGAGACAAATCTTCCTGCCGGATCGAATTCGGCTTATAAGAAACCGAATCGAAAAAAGCCTTGTTTATCACCTGGTTCGCTAGTCTTATGTGTTCCGCGGTCGCCAGGTCGCCTTCCCAAAGCTCCCATGTGAATTTCTCAACCGGCTTCTGCCATGCGATCGTGCCGACGATAAAGCGCCGGTCCTCGTCGATGTAAATAGGCTTGAAAACATCGGCGCCGCGAGGGACGAGATAGGTCGCAAGCAGAAAATCCTTGTGAAAACGAAACCTCTGCGAATTGACAAAATAGACCTTATTTTTTGCACGCCGGTCGATGACGAACATCGTGTGCGGCAGAGCGTACGGCGTTCCCTGATGATATGTGCGGGCGATCGAATCGAAATCTTCCTGCGAGGCTATTTTGGGAAGCGAATTCTTATTGGAATCGGGCGCTTTCGACATCGCACCGGCCGGTTCGCGCGTCGGCGAAGGCTTGCGCGACATCTGCGCAGTGAGCGGTAAGAAGTAAGCGGTAAGAAGTAAAAACCCTAAAAGGCGGGCTGTGGGCCAAAAACTCAAGATCACAAATTTCATATGTATGGGCAAAGTTTAACAAAGGGAACCCGATCAACCAGTTTACGCCCCATTCCTCACTTCTTCAAAATTTCTTCGATGGCGTCGCAGGCGGTTTGAGTGCCGCGTTCTGATTCTACGATGCGGCTGGCCTGAGTAGCTTTGGCTGAATAGAGCTTGTCGGAAAGAATTTTCCTCAGCGCCGCGACTGCGTTTTTTACATTGTAATCGTTACGACCGATCACCTCGGCAACACCGGCACGCCTGCATCTTGCGGCATTATCCGGTTGATCGTGGCCGTACGGCATTATCAAATGAGGCACTCCGGCACGGAGGACCTGGCCGGTTGTTCCGACGCCGCCCTGATGCACCACGCAGGCT
>JACMMN010000081.1 GCA_014379075.1 Pyrinomonadaceae bacterium
CAAGGGAATTTGGCGACCTGAAAGAGAATGCCGAGTATAAGGCCGCTAAAGAGCGGCAGACAATGGTGCAGGCCCGCATCAGCCAACTTCAGCAGCGGCTTATCGAGGTTGATTCGATCGACTTGTCAAAGATCCCGACCGACAGCATAGCCTATGGCTCGAGGGTTGTTCTCTACGACCTGGAAAAGGAAGAGAAAATCACCTACAAACTTGTCACTTCTGAAGAAAGTGATCCGGAAAACGGTATGATATCGACGGTTTCGCCGATCGGCCAAGCCCTCATGGGCAAAGAAGAGGGCGACGAAGTAAAGGTCAAAACCCCTACGGGCTGGCGAAATTTTGAGATCCATCGACTGAGGACCATACACGAAAAGGAGTGAGTAGTAGTGGACAATGGACAATTGAAAACGGAAAATTAAGGCTTTTTCCTCATTTTCCATTTTCCATTTTCAATTGTTCCTTGATCGCATGTTAGGAGCAAGTATAGGACGCGGGGCAATGCGGATCATCGACTCGATGGTGCGGGGATTGGCTTCGGCCGGCGTTCATCCAAATATTCTGACGGCGGTGGGCGTTTGCATTAATGTCGGATGCTGCGTCCTTTTCGGGTCAGGCGAGTTCTTTTGGGCAGGGATCGTGCTGATAGTCGCGAACCTGTTCGACATGCTTGACGGCAATGTTGCCCGGCTGACGGGGAATGTTACGAAATTCGGCGGTTTTCTCGATTCAACTTTGGACCGCCTTTCGGACATGGTCGCGTTTTTCGGCATAATGATCTTTTACGCGGGAAATTCGCCGCAGCATTCATTGCTGAACGTAATCCTGGCCGGCGTCGGAATGATCGGCTCGGTGATGGTCAGTTATACGACTGCCCGGTCCGAAGGACTAGGGGTAAAAGCGAATGTCGGCTTCCTTCAGCGGCCCGAGCGCATCGTATTGCTAATTATTGGTTCGCTTTCGACGTGGAACTGGAATTCCGACTTTTTTCTTTTTAACCGAATGCCGCAGGTCTTATGGGTGCTTGCGATCGGTTCGATCTGGACGCTTATTCATCGGATGTATTTTATTTGGAAGGAATTTCGCAGGCTCGAAGGTGTCGCGGTGGATAAATGATGGAGTGGCTTTCCGGTTTTTACGAATCTCTGACACTGGGGCGCGTCCTGATCGGCGTCGGGCTTTTTTTGGTGTCACTGACGATCAGTTTCGTTTCTATCGCAGTTGTGCTGGTGAAAATTCCGGCCAATTATTTCAGTTCGCATTACCATCACGATTTTTTGCCGAACAGTTCGTGGGCAGTTAGATGGGGAGCGGTAATACTAAAAAATATTTTGGGAGTGGCGTTGGTGATTCTGGGACTGTTATTGTCGCTTCCGGGTGTGCCCGGACAAGGCCTGCTGACAATACTTCTCGGCCTCATTATGATAGATATCCCCGGCAAGCGGCCTATCGAAGCAAAGATAATCAAGCGGCCGACCATTTTGGCGGCGGCAAATAAACTCAGGGCAAAGTATAATAGAGAACCTTTGATTCTCGATTAGATATGGGATTTTTCAGTTTCCTAAATCGAAAAAAGGCCGACCCATTTGCGGGAAGACGCGAATATCTGCTTGAGCACGGACGCATCACGGACGGAGTAATAATCGACACCGAATCAAAGCCAAACGGCGATGAGGTCGTCTTTTACGTTTATTCGCTGAACGGTGTGGATTTCGAATCCTCCGAACTATTGACGGCCGAGCAGCGCAGCGATCCCCTAAAGTTCGCACCCGGGGCAAAAGTCGCTATCCGTTACGACTCGAAAAATCAGGGCAACTCTACGTTGGCCTAGTCGGTTCTTTGGACTGTTCCTCTGAGTTTTTATTTTTCTTCTTTTTTTCGTGGATAATTTCCTCCGGTACAGCGTCAATAAGCGAAGAGAAGAATCACCACGAAATAAGAAGAACAAGAATAATAAAGAATGAGTCGGAAAGAAGGCCGGTCGGAAGAAATGTTCAAAAAAATTCTTATAGCGAACCGAGGGGAGATCGCCTGTCGCGTTATTCGAGCATGCCGTGAGATGCGGATAGGCACGGTTGGCGTCTATTCCGATGCCGACAGGGAGGCTTTGCATGTTCGAATGGCGGACGAGGCTTATCGTGTCGGGGCGGCACCGTCGAGCGAGAGTTATCTGCGTTGGGAAAGGATACTCGAGGTCGCAAAGGAGTCGGGTGCGGAGGCGATCCATCCCGGTTACGGCTTTTTGTCGGAGAACGCCGAATTTGTTCGACAAGTCAAAAAAAGCGGCCTGACCTTCATCGGACCGTCACCCGAGGCGATGGAAGCAATGGGCGGCAAGATGTCCGCCCGCAAGATCGCGATCGCGGCGGGAGTTCCGGTAGTGCCGGGAACGACCGATCCGCTTCAGAGCTATGACGAGGCGAAGGAGACGGCGGCGAGCTTCGGTTATCCGATCATGCTCAAAGCCTCCGCGGGCGGGGGCGGCAAGGGAATGCGGCTGGTCACCGATGAAAGCGAGCTGAAATCGGCGCTTGAGTCGTCGCAATCGGAGG
>JACMMN010000082.1 GCA_014379075.1 Pyrinomonadaceae bacterium
GCGGGCGTCCTTATAATTTGGGACCGGATGTTCGGATCGTTCATTCGCGAAGACGAAGAACCGAAATACGGAATAATTAAGCCGATCAACAGCTATAATCCGCTGTGGATCAACCTGCACGCCTGGTATGAGATGTTTGAAGCGATAAAGACACGTAGAACTTTGTATGGTAAATTGCGGTGCATCCTTAGTTCGCCAAATATGAATTTCGAAGAAAAACCTGCCCTGCATTCGACCTTAAATATATGAAAACTTTTCTTTTCGCCGCAAGCCTTGCGGCGATAGGTTTCGTCTCATCCAATGCCGCCGCACAAAGTGTCATTGTCACCCCAAAGAAGATCGTTTATAAACGGCAGAAACCACAGGCAGATTTCAAGAAAACATTCGAGATCACATACCCGAAGGTCAAAGCATCGACGCCGGCTCTGTCGAGAAGGATCGAAAGTTCTATCAGCTTTGAAAAGGTGTTAAAGCTAAATTTGCAGGAAGAGACCGGTGAGTTTCAGTGGCTTGAAGAAGCCGGCTACGAGATCGGCTACAACAAAAATGGCATTCTAAGTATTAAATTGTTTATGTTCGGCACGGCGGCGTATCCTGACGGCTCAAGCAAATATGTTGTTGTAAATCTTAAAACCGGAAACCGGGTTGCACCATCCGACGTTTTTACGCACGTTCTAGGCCTTGCCATGGTACTGAAAAAGAAACAATTGCTGGAGATCGAGGATGGTAAAAAGGAGATCAGGAAAGATCCCGACATGGCTGACAGCGACCCGAATCAGCTTTTCGAATATGCGGATTTTACGGCGGAGAATCTCACAGAGTTCGCGGTCAATGATTCCGGCGTTACTTTTTTCTATGACTATGGTTTCCCCCATGTCATCCAAGCCTTAGAGCCGGAAGGCTCTTATTCGATGACATGGGAGGAAATAGGGCCGTATATCAAGCCAGGCGGTTTGCTTGCGAGGTTCGTCCGCTAATATACTTACGCAGTTATGAATACAAGGAAAATAAGAGTCCTGGTCGCCAAGCCGGGCCTGGATGGACACGACCGCGGGGCAAAGGTCATCGCACGCGCTCTGCGCGATGCCGGAATGGAAGTTATTTACACTGGTTTGCGGCAAACGCCGGAAATGATCGCGACCGCTGCTTTGCAGGAAGATGTCGATGCGGTCGGTATTTCCATTTTAAGCGGCGCCCATAAAACGCTTTGCCCGCGCATCGTCGATCTGCTTCGGGAAAACGGAATGGATGACACGCTCGTGCTGGTCGGCGGCATCGTTCCGAATGAAGATATTGCCGATCTAAAAGCAAAAGGAGTTTCTGAGATATTTCTACCCGGGACATCGACCGAAGACATTGTAAAATTCATTAATGAAAATGTGAGGGATAGTTCGTAATTTCCTGTTGGGAATGAAATTTGCACCTAAACGATCGTGCCTTTATAAATGTATAAAAACGGTACATGGTAAAGGTTTTACAACTTAAAATTAAATGGGTTGCAAAGGAATTGGAACAGGAGAAAAATGAAAAAATTAATTACGCTATTATTTGCTTTCGCAATGATCTTGTCGAGTGTCTTCATAAGCGGAGCGATCTCATCGGATAGCTCGCTGTCGGCTCAGGCCCAAACCGTTCGTGTCAAACGTGTAAGCCGAGGCGTTGCCAGCCGGACATACCGCGGAGGCAGATATGTGGTTAGAAAAACCTGGAATGGCACGAGATATGTTTCACGGAAAGTCTGGGTAGCAACAAAATGGACGGGAAAGAAATCCTACAAAACAGGACGAAAAGTCGTTAGCCGAACAAAGAAAATTCTAAATTGATTTTTCAGACTTTATTTAAAGGGACGTTCTTCGGAGCGTCTTTTTTTTTGGCACGGCGTATGCATTACAGTGTTTGAACGAATCAAAAAGATTCAGGACTCTAGGCAACAAAAAAAGGAGCTTGTGATGAAATTAAAGGGTTTAGCGAATTTAGGGCTGGGCATTGCAGTAGTATTATTTGCATACACTGTGACCAATTCTCAGATCGTGGATAAGGTAAAAGACGCAACCGTCAAGGCCGCCAAGAAAACTGCGGATGTGACGAAGGACGCGGCCGGAAAAACAAAAGATGTAACGGTTGACGCGGCAAAGAAGACCGGTGATGTATCGAAGGACGTATACGAAAAGGCGGAAGGAAAGACCGAAGAGGTTGTAGACGACACACCTGGTGTTGCTGAAAAGGCTAAGGACGCGACTGTCGATGCGGCAAAAGCGACTGGTAAAGGAGCAAAAAAAGTCGGAAAGTATACGATAGAAACTACCGAAAACGTAGCTGGGACGGCTTATGAGGGCGGGAAATGGTTTGTTGTTACTACTTGGGACGGAACTAAATGGGTATCGAAGAAAACCTTGTACGCTACCAAGAAAGGAGCCGCCGCAACTAAGGACGCAGTAGTCGGTGACGAACCGCAAAAACCGTAGTATTTACGACGATTAGATAAATCGAGACGGCAGCATTCAATTGTAATGATCGAATGTTGACCGTCTCATTTTTTTGGTTTCTAATTAAAGGCTTATGAAAGAAAAAGTTAGAGTCGCGGGCGGACAGGGTTTTTGGGGCGATCTTTTAACCGCACCAGTCGATCAGGTTCGCGGCGGTCCGATCGATTATTTAATGCTTGATTATCTTGCGGAAGTTACAATGTCGATCGTTCAAAAACAGCGCCAGCGCGATCCGAGTGCCGGATACGCTAAAGATTTTGTTACGCTAATGCGCGAAATTTTGCCAGATTGTGTGGAGAAGAATATAAAAGTTCTCTCCAATGCTGGAGGTGTTAACGTCGCCGGATGTGCGGAGGCGCTCAAACAGACCGCTTTTGACCTTGGGCTTGCCGGAAAGGTAAAGATCGGCGTTGTTACCGGCGACGATATTCTCGGCCGTCTGGACGAATTTGCCCAAAAAGGTGTGGAGATCACAAACATGGAAACGGGTGAACCGCTTTCCGGCATTCGCGACAAGGTTCAGTCAGCCAATGTTTACCTTGGAGCGGAGCCGCTTGTCGACGCTTTGGACAAAGGCGCGCAAATTGTCGTAGGCGGCAGACTGACCGACACCGGGCTGACTTTAGCACCTCTAATGCATGAGTTCGGATGGAAATTCGACGATTGGAACCGTATCTCGGCGGGAACTATCGCAGGACATATTATTGAATGCGGCGCCCAATCGTCGGGCGGGAACTGTCAATATGATTGGCAGAATATTCCCGATCTGGCCAACGTAGGCTTTCCAATCGTCGAGGCATCGGCGGACGGGGAATTTATTGTCACCAAACACGAAGGCACTGGCGGCCGGGTGAATGTGCAGTCGGTCAAGGAACAGCTCTTGTACGAAATGGGCGATCCGAATGCATATATCACACCCGATGTCGTCGCCGATTTTACCTCGATAAATGTTGAAGATGCGGGTGAGAACAGAGTGAAGGTTTTCGGCATTACGGGAAATCCCAGCACCGATTTTTACAAAGTTTCAATTGCATATGCGGCGGGTTGGAAGGCGGTCGGAACGCTTGTTTATGCGTGGCCCGATGCATATGAAAAAGCAAAAGCGGCCGACCTCATTCTTCGTTCACGATTGGAAAAACTTGGCCTGAAATTCGATGTGACGCTGACAGAATTTGTGGGTGTTAATGCGGTTCACGGGCATCTTGCGGGCGAGCCTTCGGCCAACATTCCTGAGGTACAACTGAGATTCGGTGTTCGCGGGCCGAATAAAGCCGATGTAGTGAGATTCACAAAAGAGCTTGCTCCGCTGATTTTGACCGGTCCGCCGGCCGTCACTGGATTTGCCGGCGGGCGTCCGAAGGTCGAGGAAATAATGGCGTATTTTCCTGCTTTGATCCCGAAGAGTTTAATTGAAACAAAGGTAGAGATAGTCGAGACGTAAAGTTTGAGTTTCAAACTTGAGTTTGTTCGTCATCGAGGAGAACGCTTTATTTCAAAAGGAATTTCGCGATACCTTTTCTACAGTCTTCAGTCATTCGGGCAATCGCGTTGGCTTCCGCACCGGCTTCCATCGAGGCATGGAAAGTCAAACCGTCCATCTGATACAAGAGTGTTTTGGACCGGATAATCGCGGAGCGGCTTACTTTTTCATAGACTAAGGCGTATTCTTTTACCTTTTCGTCAAAATCGGCATCCGAGAATATCCGATTCACTAAACCGATACTCTTCGCTTCGCTGGCGGAAAATTCGAATCCTTGCGTGATCATTTCGAACGCCCGCTTTTCCGATAGGTTCCGCCGGAGGATCGCCATTACCATCGCCGGCACAAATCCTATCTTCACTTCCGGGTAGCCAAACCGGGCCGTTTCCGCAGCAAGGATAAGATCACAAGCTGTGGCGAGCCCGCAGCCGCCGGCCAATGCCCGGCCATGAACCGCGGCGATCACCGGAATCTTTACAGCCCGGATCAAGAGAAAAAGTTCCATCAAACTCCGGGCGTCTTCCAGATTTTCGTCGTATGAGCTTTCGCTCATCTTTTGAAGCGCGGCCAGATCCGCCCCCGAACAAAAATCTTTTCCCTCTCCCTTAATCACAATTGCCCGCAGGCCTTCGTCACCGTCAGCATCGCGCAAAGATTCCTTCAATAAATAAATAAGTTCATCGTTCAGGGCATTGCGCTTTTCCGGGCGATTCAGCGTAAGATAACAAATCGATTCTTCTTTCGAGATCAATAATTCCAGCATTTTTCTTATTCTTAAAACATCTTCGCCGCCCTATCGATTTCCGCCGCAAAATCTTCTATTATTTTAGAAACGACTGCAATCTGTTCGCTCGTCTCGTTCCAATCACGCTGCTCGATCGCTTCACGAACGGCCGGAAGGGTTTTAACACCGTACCCCGTGTAGAATCCCGGAGCATATATCTGGTGCCGAAACCAATCACGTCTTGGCAAGCCTTCAGGCCTGGTTAGTAACCGCTCCGTTCGATAAAGCGTTTCATCGAGAGTTTTCCGAAAGGCCGGCGACGCCTGCTTCCCTTGCGATGCCTGTTCGAAATTTTTTGCACTTTCGTTAAGTTTTGCGACTGCATTTTGCAACGGGGCAAAATTGACGAACGGCACATTCGCCTTCTGTTCGGGAACGTTGAAGGTTTCGGCCGGGTCCTGCACGGCTTTCCACATGCCGCTGGAAAGCATTTGATTTGTCGACCTGGTTTCTTCACGCATGGCGTTGACTAACAGGACGACCTCACTAACATATCCGCTTACAGTTTCGGCAAAATTTGTAAACTCAAAGGGCAGAGTTTCCGCAGCTGCCAACCGCAAGGTGGCGTGACCGCCTACCTTCGCAAGTGCGATACCGTAAGCAAATCCGGGATCCCCATAACGGGTATAATGATCGAACGAATCGTAGATCGAATGATAGGAACCGCCGCCATTTTCACCGCCGAATCCGAGGTTTAGCGATGCGATGCCTAGATGTTGCAGAAAGGGTGTATAGTCCGAGCCCGATCCGAGCGCATAGATGCGCAGGTCGTGTCTATCGGTCGCTTCTTTCCTTGCCGCCGGCGAGCCGTTGACAATCTGTTCCGCACGCGTTCGTTCCCAAACTGTCATTTTCGTTTGCGGATCGGGAATATCGCGGGCGACGTCGTTGATGAATTTCTCAAGGGTATGAGATCCGCCCATTCCCAGAAAACCGCGTCCGCTTGAATCAGTATTTATATAGACCGCAGCTTTTTGCCGAAGCTCCGCGGCATGCTGCTCCGCCCATTCGGTCGAACCGAGCAGCCCTTCTTCTTCGCCGTCCCAAGCCGCGTAAATTATCGTCCGTTTCGGCTTCCAGCCTGCTTTTGCGAGTTCGCTCAGCCCGCGGGCCTCTTCCATCAATGCAACGAGGCCGCTTATCGGGTCGGCCGCACCGTTCACCCAGGCGTCACGATGATTGCCGCGGATGATCCATTGATCTGGCCGTTCGCTGCCGTTCATTTTGGCGATCACGTTATAGATCGGGACTGTTTTCCAATCGAATTCAAGTTTGATTCGAACCGTTGGAGTTTTGCCTCCGAAATGATAGGTCAGCGGCAGTGAACCGCGCCACGATTCGGGCACAACCGCACCGTCGAGATTTCGCAGAAGTGGTAATGCATCCGAGTAGGAGATCGGCAGCACAGGAATTTTGGTTAGAGTCTGGGCGTCTTTTATCTCCAGCCGCTTTGCACCCTTCGTCGAACCAAACCCTTTCGTCAGCGGATCGCCGGGATGAAGCGGCATATCCATAACCGAACCTCGCTGGACGCCATTCTCGTTTCGCCAAGCTCCCTTCGGGTAAACATCGCCCTGGAAAAAGCCATCATTTCGCGGGTCGGAATAGATTATGCAGCCGATCGCTCCGTGCTCCGCCGCGACCTTCGGCTTAATTCCGCGCCACGATCCGCCGTACCTGGTGATAACGATCTTTCCTTTAACATCGATGCCCTGCTTTGCGAGTTCGTCATAATCAGCGGGAATTCCGTAGTTCACATAAACTAGCGGCCCGGTGACATCGCCGTCAATCGAATATGCATTATAAGATGGCAGATGTTCGCTCTGCTGGCCGGAACTTGGATCGCCCGCAACTTCCGGCTCGTTCAACTTGAGTGTGAATTTTTCCGGAGTAGTCATCTCCACCAGACGCGATCTCGGCGTCGGAAACAACACATCGAACTGTTCGAGCTTCGTTTCATAACCCCACGATCTGAAAAGCGATGCGATAAAATCGGCATTTTCTTTGTTATACGCAGATCCGATATGATGCGGGCGCAAAGACAATTGCTTCATCCAATTCCTAAGATTATCCGCCTTTAACGCGGCATCGAATCTCGACTCAAGCGTTCTTTCAGCATCCGATCCCTCGCGACTGAACCCCATCAGATTGGTTCGTGAAATCGGCAGCGATTGAGACAAGACGGAATGTGACAAAAGTAATAAGGCAATCAGACGAACAGCAGTTCTCGACATAGTATCTCCCGTAGAAACTAATTTAGATTAGAACGATCTTATTTCTTCTTTTTGAAGATATTGCCGGCCACTTCCGGCGTCATCTCAAAACCAAATTGACGGGCTGCTCGTGAAAGTACCGGGTCACGGCCATTTGCCAAATCGAGCGGGCTTGGCAAAATCATTTCGTCCGGCAATACCCCTATTTTTTCCAACCGCTTCCCGTCGTTCATTATTAAATCCGCATCGGTAATACTGAATCCGTAACCTATTCGATTATCCAGGCCGAAGAAGTGCGGTATTATTATAGACTGCATCACCTTTCCCGAAGATCGATCCCCTAAAACAATACCCCTTTTCTCGATCTGTACAACTCGTGCAAACATTTCTGACGCGGAGCTCGATTCACTGTCGATAAGCACTGCCATCTTTCCGGCGAAAGATTTCTTGCCGTCACCTCTCAAGATGATCGTTTCGACTTTTTTACGCGAACGGATCTCGCCGACAGTAATGTCCCGGTCGAAGAATGCAGTGATAAGTTCTTGAAACGAATACACATAGCCGCCGCGATTGCCACGCAGATCGAGTATCAGGGCTGAAGATTTCCGGACCCGATCAATCATTTTATCTACTTTTATATCGCTGAATTCGAAGCTTGGGATCTTCCATACTGAAAGGCCCGGAACTTCATCATAAAATTCCTGGTGAGTCCTCGTTAAAAAGGCTCTCTCTCTTTTTAGTTTCAGATCCCGAGTCGTGGGCTTGAAAGGCGTTTCGCGCGTTAACTTCGCCTCAATCTCGATTTGGTATCGGTTTCCGCTAGGTTTGACAATGATTACGGTTAATTTCTGACGGGGAGCCAGCACTTCGTAATGATAACGCAGCAGTGAGAACTCTTTCCTGGTTGGAATGAATCCGTCCAGCATATAGACCTGATCACCTGGGCGAATTCCCTTTTTTTGAGCGTCGCTGTCATCATCAACCTCCGTGACGTACACCTTTTCGCCAATAAGTTGAATATTCCATCCGTATTCAATAGTGATCGTCTTTGCGGGCGGTATAAAACCTAAATGAGAATCGTCAAACTGAAATAATACCCTTGCGACCATATCGGTCATTTCTTCAACCGAATTAGCACCTTTAATAATATCACTGGCCTTCTTGATGCTTTCGTCGAGATCGATTCCCCGAAATACCGGATCATAATAATATTCTTTAATATCCTTGCTTAGATTCTTAAGGATCTGTTGGTGCAATGCCCGTTCTTCCGCTAAGCTTTGAGCCGTAGCCGCGAAAGGAACCAGAAGTAATAAAATTACTCCACAAAATAATGCGTTTTTCATAAAGGAAAAATGAGCGTTAATTCAAGTCGAAATCTAGAGCTTCGTCATCACCGATATCGATGCTCATGCGGAGCAGGGCCGTGGAAAATGTCTTACCCTGCGCGTCGGTCATCAAGCTCATAGTTCCACCGCCGCCGAGCGATTCATGCAGTAGAAAGTTAAGTGCCTTCAGATTTGGGAGTTCAAAGCGCTCGACGCTGCCTTTGACGATCTCGCCGAAATGCTCCTTTACCTTCTCAGCTGTAACTTCGCGAACGAGCAGCGGGTAAAACTCATCTTTCAGAGCGATAATGCCGACATTTGCGGTGTCGCCTTTGTCGCCTGAACGGGCGTGGGCCATTCTTAGAAGTGAAATTTTCATAAATTTATTCTTTGCAGACTCAAATAATAAAATGCCGCGATAACCAGTGAATGCATAATAGTGCCGTCTGCGATCAACTTCTCAACCTCAGCCAACGGAACAAGCCTAGAGACGATGCTCTCATGGTGATCGAATGAAGTATCGGCCGTTTTCTCGCAGCCGCGTGCGAGATAATGAAAGATTGTGTTGTTCTGAATCGCCGGATTCGGTTGCGAGCTTCCGAGGACCACCCAGTCATCACATGTAAAACCGGTTTCTTCCAAAAGCTCTCGTTTTGCAGTGGTTGATGGTTCCTCACCTTCATCGACCATGCCGCCGGGTATTTCAGTAATGATCTGTTCCGTTCCATGCCGAAACTGTTCTATCACAACTACTTCGCTATTTTTCGTCAACGCAATTATATTAACCCAATTCGTGCTATCGATTACGAAGAATGTGCTTTGTTTTCCGTCAATTTCACGGGAACAAACATCTTCCCGGACGCTAAAAACTCGGCATTCAGCAATATTGCTTGAAGAAAGGTGTTTCCACGAATCGGGTTTTTGCTTCATAAGGGAGTTCAGATTCTCATCAAAGATATGTTTCAATAGTAAATCAATCAGGGGAGTCGAACAATGCAAATTTTTCTATATATTTATGCTGTCGCGGTACTTGGGTTTATTTTTAACGCAGCTAACATCGGTGTCGCTCAAATTCCCGCAGACGCTTCGATCGAAGAGATCGTCAGCAAAGCCAGTGAACAAAGGAAAATTTATACGGAGGAATTTAAGAATCTTCTTTCCGAAGAGACGAAACACTTTGAAATATACGGCAAAAATGGCGAAATAAAAAAACGCCGCGCGGTAAAATCGACATTTATCGTTTACCAGCTTTCCAAGGACGACAAACTCGTCGCTGAATATCGAAATGTCATCTCGGTGGATGGTAAAAACCTCGATAATACGGACAAACGCGCCCAGGATTTCTTTGAAAAGATCGTCGAGGTCGAATCGTCGAATAAAGAGCTGGAAAAATTGTTCGACGAAGGCTCACGTTACGATCAGGATATCTCGCTCGGATTATTCACCCTGTATCAGGCGGTTGCTCTCGCGGACAATCTGCGGCCGTATTTCGATTTCAAACTCGAAGGCACGGAACGTATTGATAACAATGAGGTATATGTCATTTCATACCGTCAGTTAAGACCAAGTCCATACATAATCGCCGGCGGCGGCCGCGAACCGGCCGACGGTGGGCTCGTGCTGAAATATGACATTGATGAAAAGGGCGATCTGAACGGCCGGTTGAAGGGAAAATTGTGGATCGATAAGAATACCTTTCAGGTCTGGCGAGAAAACCGGATAATGAATTTGCAGCCGGAGGGCTTTGCCGCACCCGTTATCCTGGCGGAAAACGTGTTCGAATTTCAGAATAGCGGGTTCACTATCCTGACTCCGAAAAAGATCACGCACACCCAATATGAACTAAAGCGAAAAAACCTTATATCTATTAAAGAAGCCCGGGTCACATTCGAATACGATAAATTTACCAAACCTGATGTAGAGGTGAAGTCGGGCGAAGTAAAGTAGATTGCAACTCCGGCTTTAGGCGGCTCCTCGCCAACGTCAAGTCGGGCGGCACGCCGAACGCGAAATTCTGCAAACTATTTCAATTCAAACACCAAAAAATAATCCATTCCGTCCGCCTTTACGAAATCGAATTCTTCCTTGAGTTTAAATCCCGACAACATCGCCTCCTCAATCACCTTTTCTTTGTCCAGGCCGTGATCGGCCCCGTCGCCGTTGCGGTCTATGATCCCGACCAATGCGGTTTTACGCAGCCCTGCCCTTAGATTCTTCATAAATCGAATCGGTTCTGCGATCTCGTGATAAGTTTTCAAGATCAACACGGCATCGACCGATTGTTTCGGCAGCAGCGGATCATTGGGTTTCCCCAATATCGTTTTAATATTCGCCAGATTTTCCGTTTTTGCCCGAGTAGTGATGTGGTCGATGTAGCCCTGATTGATCTCGACGGCATAAACCTTCCCTTTTTCACCCGCTCGTTTCGCAGCACGAACTGTAAACCAGCCAGAACCCGCTCCGATATCCGCAACCGTTTTACCGCTGGAAATTTTCAGGATATCCATCACGCGGCTGATCTGAAGATTATTTTCCCGTTCGGGTTCTTCGAAGATCGCAAGGTTTCCTGTATAAGGATCGCTCGTCGCCCGGTTGATGCTGACATTCGAATGCGGCGTCGGCGAAATTGACGAGCCGGAATCAAGAAGCGAAAGCTCGGCGGTGGGAACGAAAAACATCAAAAATGCCGCTAATAGGGTTACTTTCAGTAGCACAACAGTGATCAGAAACTTTTTCATAAATATTATGATGAGCAGCCGCCTGAAATATTTGCCAATGATACCGCCATTATATCATCGGCGATCTCGTCAATTAACCCGATCCTCAACGCCTCAGCCGCCGTCACTGGCCTCGTAGTAAAAAACATCTCCAAAGCCTTCGCCTGCCCGATCAGCCGCGGCAAACGCTGAGTTCCGCCCCAACCGGTGATGAATCCCAGTCCCGCACCGGGATGTGAGAATGTAGCAATCACCGAAGCGATTCTCCTTTCACAAGCTAAAGCCAGATCGAGTGCGCCCCCGAAGCAATAGCCGTTTATCGCCGCTATAGTTGTCTGTTCAAGTCCCGCGATCATTGCCATCAAATCCTGCCCGTAACAAGCAAATTCCTTCGCATTCTCCGCCGTAATTCCGGCAATTTCATTTAAATTCGCACCCGACGCAAATACATTGCCCTGGCCGGTAAAGATCACAGGCTTATTTCCCAGCGAATCCACCATGCCGTGCAGTTCGTCCAATACGGCCACGGACAACGGATTCCGGATCTCCGGCCTTACAAACCTTAATACCAACGCATTTCCGCGATCTTCCGTAATTATCGAGTTAGACATTTACCGCTTCCCTATCAATAATATAGCTATGTTCAGAACCAACAAAGCCCATCCGTGGCACGGCGTTCCGATCGGCGAGAACGTACCCGAAGAAGTCACCGTCTTCATCGAGATCGTGCCCCGCGACACCGTCAAATATGAGGTTGACAAAGAAACCGGCTACCTCAAGATCGACCGCCCGCAGCAATATTCGAATGTCGTCCCGGCCAACTACGGCTTCATCCCGCAAACGTATTGCTCGGACGGCATCGCCCAGCTCGCCCGCAACAATTCGACAGGCATCGCGATCAGCGGCGGCGACACCGATCCGCTCGACATTCTGGTCCTCTCCGAACACCATATTCCACGCGGCGATATCCTCCTAAAGGCCCGTCCTATCGGAGGTTTCTGCCTGATCGACGGCGGCGAGGCGGACGACAAGATCATCGCCGTACTCAAAGGCGACAAGGTCTTCGAGCAGTACCAGGAGATCGCCCAGCTCCCTAAAAGCATCCTCGAACGCTTCGAGCATTACTTCCTCACCTACAAGAGTTTACCCGATGACCCGAACATCTGCGAGATCGCCTATTCCTACGGCCGCGAAGATTCCTACAATGTGATAAAAACCGCGCAAAAAGATTACGCCGAGCTGCTCGAAAAAATGAAATAATGCGCAAAAATGGTCGTGTACCAAAATTGCGCGAGGGTGTTTTTTCCGATTTTCGGCTATTTTTGCTTCGAGGCCCGTATTTATTGAGCTAGATACAGTGAAATCGACACTTTGATTCAGTAGTTTCGGCAGTTTGATACAGTACTTTTGCCACTTTGGTACTGTAAAACGGGGTGCGGTTTTACAGTACCTAACTCCGGTCACCGCATCTTGTTATTTCAATATCGAGAGATATTCCCGCCACGGGCCGACGTCGCCGTCGTAGCGTGAGGCCATCGCGGTGACGATCTGGCGGATGTGGTTCAGGTCGTGCACGACCCAAGTCGCCAGAAGCTGGCGCAGCGTAACCTCGCCAAGCTCCGGATGTATTCCGCGCAGATCTAGATGTTCGGCATTCAAATTCCACGCCCGCAGTGTCTCGAGGCTTTCCGTCCGCCGCTCCGAAAATTCAGCCAGGAGATCGCCAAGCGGCTTCCCTCGAGACCGCTCAAACTGAGCAAACCGGTCGAACGCCTCAAACGTCCTGTCCGCACCCTGCTCAATAATTATCCGCGCACGCGGTATCCAGTCGGTCTCCTCGCCGTGGATCAAATGCCCGACCACATCGTACGCACGCCATTCCGTTCTTAACTCCCCTCCTGATTTGAGGAGAGGTGACCGCGCTTCGCGGACGGGGTGGTCGTCTGACGGGGTGGTGTCACTTATCGAATCCGCCGAAAGGCGACCAAGCAAACTCCGCAGTGTCCCCGGCGTAGCCGACAAAACCTCAACCGCCTGTTCAAGATCAAATCTCATTTCCATAAAATAAGATCGGAA
>JACMMN010000083.1 GCA_014379075.1 Pyrinomonadaceae bacterium
ACGCCGACCCAAAAATTTACCTTCTCCCGAACCATCGTTTCGAGCGTCGCCAGAGGTTCGAATCTCGGCAGCAAAACCACTCGGCTTCCGCCGTACAGATTCGTATTCATCTGAACCGTCTGCCCCGTCGTGTGAAATAAAGGCAGCGTGATCAAAACGGTTTTCTGCTCGCCATCAGTAAAATCAAGCACCGGCATATGCGTCAGCCAGGTCGTCGTCACGTTCGACATTAAATTCAAATGGGTGAGTTCGGCACCCTTTGGCTGGCCGGTAGTTCCCGACGTGTACAGGATCGCGCAGGTATCGTCCGGCTTGGTCGGATAGATCTCGAATTTATCGGATTTATCGAACGTAAGCTGCGCGAGCGTCTTATATTCGGGAAACGGGCTGGTTCCGGCTGGTTCCCTCGTCATCACGATCAGATGTTCACAGCCTTCGACCTCGTCGAATGCCTGCTTGGTCGATTGGCCGAGCGGAAGTTCCGGCGTGCCTTCAAAAACGAATACCGCCTTCGCTTCCGAATCCCGCAAGTGATAGGCGATCTCCCGCGGCGTAAACAGAACGCAGATCGGCACAACGGCGGCACCGGCTTTCATTATCGCGTAGTAAACTATCGGAAAATAGGGCAGGTTCGGGCAGTTCAAGGCCACTTTGTCGCCGTAGCCGATTCCCAATTCTTTCAGCACATTGGCGACCTTATTCGAAAAGGCGTCGAGCTGGCCAAAGGTCATCCTTACATCATTGAACACGATCGCCTCATTTTGCGGAGAAAGCCGTGCATGGTATCCGATGATCGAAGCCAGATTTAGCGTCGTGGCGACATTTTCCATATATTTTATAGTTCGAAATTGAGAAGTGGTGCCGAAACCTTGCACGAAGTATGGGCGTGATCTGAAACTTAAGAACGCCCTTTATTGGCTAATCATAACCGCAAATATTTATTTTGTCATTAAATGCGGGGACCGAAATCGACGGTTTTACTATCAGAAATTAACGTTCCAAGTTTTTGAATTGAATGGATCTGAAACCTTGCTTCGCGTTCGGGAAAATCATTGCGGAAATGGCCGCCCCGCGATTCCTCACGCCAGATTGCAGCCTGCGCGACAAGCAGAGCAAGCGTGACAAAGTTATTCGAAGACGTACTCAAATTCGATTTAGAGATCTGCTCAAGCTCCCTGATCGCCCGTTGCAGCGATTCCCGGTCGCGCAGAATTCCGACGCGTTCCCACATCAGGCGTTTGACGCGTTTCTTGACAGCCGTTGCAACCCCGAATTCCAAATTCGAGATCACGGATCGCTCATCTTCTAATTTGAAATTTGAAATTTGAAATTTGAAATTGTCTGTTAAGGCAGCCTCGCCCGCTCTCGCTCCGAAAACAAGACCTTCGAGCAGTGAATTCGAGGCCAGCCGATTTGCCCCATGAACTCCGGTACAGGCAACTTCACCGGCGGCGTAAAGGCCGTGTACGGTCGAACGCCCGTGCAGGTCGGTGCGGATCCCGCCCATGCAGTAATGCGATGCGGGCGAAACCGGAAGCAGATCTTTCGAAATATCTAGGCCGTAGAATTTACAAGTTTCGTATATCTTGGGGAAACGCTCTTTTAGAAACGTCTCGTCCATCGCCGTCATATCTAGAAACACGGTCCGCGTTCCCGTCTTTCGCATTTCGGCGACGATCGAACGCGAAACTATATCTCGCGGCGCAAGTTCGAGGCGTTCGTCATATCGTTCCATAAACCGTTCGCCGGATTTGTTTCGCAAAATACCGCCTTCGCCGCGCATCGCTTCGCTAAGCAGAAATCGCGGAGCGTTTTCAATATTAAGCGCCGTCGGATGAAACTGGATAAACTCCATATCCGCCATTTCGGCTCCGGCAAAATATGCCATCGCCATGCCGTCGCCCGTCGCGACCGGCGGATTTGTCGTATGAAGAAAAAGCTGTCCTGCCCCGCCGGTACAGAGAATAACCGACTTCGCAAAAATATTTCGCGGAGCCCGCAGGATCGGGTCGAGAAACCGCACACCGACGCAGCGACCGTCCGAAACTAGAAGGCTTTCTGTATTCGCAAATGGCGTCAAGTGTATGGTCTTTTCTGCGCCCGCCCGGGCGATAAGTGAGCGTACGATCTCTTTCCCGGTCGAGTCGCCGTGGGCATGCAGGATGCGGCGGCGTGAGTGTGCGGCTTCCTTTGTAAAAACCAGTTTGCCGCCGTCGCGGTCGAATTCGGTGCCCCAATCGATAAGCTGCTGGATGTATTTCGTGCCTTCGGTCACAAGGGTTTCGACGGCTTCAGGATCGCAGAGCCCGGCACCCGCGATCAACGTGTCTTCTTCGTGAAGCTCCGCGTTATCGTCATCGGAAAGCACCACCGCAACGCCGCCCTGTGCGTATTCGGTATTAGATTCGCTGGCCTTGTCCTTAGTTAAAACGGTAACGCGGGCACCCGCTTCAGCTAAAGCGATAGATGCCCGCAAACCCGCCACGCCGCTGCCGATCACGATAAAATCAGTTTCCAAAGACATCAACGTGAATGTAGCAAATTATCCCCGCGGTGACGAATCTCCGGAGGTTGCGCCCCGGTTCCCTAACCTTTCGCCGATTTGATCATGTCTTCGATCATTTCCTTATCATATGCTCCTTTTCTGAGATTAATGCCGTGTTCCAGGAAAGCCTTCAGAGCACAGGTCATCTGCGTCCAGCCGTGGCAATTCGAATACGAGCTGTCCAGATCGGCCTGTGTTTCCCTCCAGCCCGATTCCGCCACTTTGACTAGAGTTTCTTCCGGGCCGGTTTTCTCAAACGTCATCTCAACCCGGGTCATTAGTTCCTTGGCCCCTTCCCATTCCAGAACGATGCTCTCATTCGGAACGACTTTTTTCACATTCACAGGTGATTCGACCGGGTAGTCCGCCCATTTCCACGTCACTGTCGTGCCCTCGTCAAGCGGCCCGCTCGCTCCGCCCGTCGTAAAATATCCGCTCAATTTTTCCGGGTTATAAACTGCGTCGAAAACCTCCTCGACCGGTTTTTGTATTTTCGTTTGCACCTGAAATTTTAATTCCATGACCTGTTCTCCTTCAACATTTGAAATTCTTACGCTTGCGAATTTCGCCCTGTTACGGTGCGGCTTCAGCACATGTTTTTGCCCTTCGCAATTCATGAAGTATATGTTATAATTTTATAACATGTCAAGAGAAAAAGAACAGGATCGGATCTTTAAGGCCCTCGCCGACAGCCGCCGTCGTGAACTGCTCGATCTGTTAAAGGACGCTCCGAAAACGACGAGCGATCTATGTTCTAATTTCAAATCGCTCGACCGCTGCACAGTCATGCAGCATCTCGGCGTACTTGAAAAAGCAGGGCTGATAATAGTCCAAAAAAAAGGCAGATTTCGGTGGAATTATCTAAATGTTGTGCCGCTTCGGGACATTTACGACCGCTGGATCGGCGAATACGCTTCGCCCAGCGTGGAATTATTATCTCGTTTGAAGCACGATCTTGAGGGACAATAAAAAAGCCCGCATCAAATGACACGGACTTTTCCAATCTTTCAAAGATTTGAACTAGGAAGGGATTTTCAGTTCCTGCCCCGGATATATTTTATCGGGATCTTTGAGAATGTCGCGGTTGTGATCCCAAATGGCTTTCCACTGGATTCCATATTTTCCGGCGATCTTGCTCAGGCTATCACCGGAAACGACCGTATATGTATGCTCGCCGCCGCCCGCGGCACCGGCAGCGGTATTGACATTCAGGATCAAGTCGCCGCCCTTGAAATCGGGGTCGATGCGGTTGTATTCGTCCCAAAGCTGTGTTTTTGCGGCTTCGTCCGGCGCCGAGCCCGTGATGTGGAGGACGCCGTCACCTTCGCTCAATTCGTAGGTCGTGCCGTTTTGGTTGGCAAGGTCAAGAATCGTTTGATATTTTTCCTGTAAAGACATATTTATTCCTCCTTATTTCCCTCTGACGAGCTTGTTATCCAATTTTCCGAGCCCGGATTGATTGATTATCTGAATACACTCGACGTACTTCGCATCGGGAACCGTTCCGGTCGCCGTTACAGTTCCAGCGGTGACGGCGATCGTCACGCCCGTGCAGCCTGCTTTTTTCAGATTTTCGTCGAGCTTGCCCTTCAGCATCGGGTCTGCGGGCGCCGGCGGTGGTGGCGGCAGAGCTTTCAGCGTTAGGCTGTTGACGACAGACTTGATGCCCTCGACCTTGGCCGAAGCTTCTGCTTTGTTTTTGACGGTAATATCGGCGACCTCGCCCGTCAGCGTCGCAACGCCATCTTTCACAACGGCGGTAACACCTGTGACGTTATCTGCTGCGAGTTTGTCGGTCACGGCCTTTTGCAGGTCCGCATCGCTTTTTCCGCACGCGCTCATAAAGAGTGCGGCGGCTAATGTAAGGACGGTTAGATACTTAATTTTCATCATTTCCTCCAGCTAAATTTGACTGCAAATATTTAAAGTTAAATCGCAGGCAAGCGATCTATAAAAAAGATAAACCCCAAAAACCTTTTGGGAATGTGTGCGATTTCGTAAAACCATCTTGATTCATCTCGCAGCTTTTTTCAACCTAATTTTTCGGCTCTTACGAAAAAACTTCGTCCTGTATCTGAACGGCAACATCGTACGATGTCAGGTCGGGTCTTACGATAAAATGCCAGTCGGCAAGGCAATATACCTCCTGTCTTTCATTAAAAAGTTTCAATGCCGAGTCTTTGTTTCTGGCGAGCGGCCGGTCTTTTTTTGAAAAATGTATATTGTTCCAACAATGATTGAAGGTAGATTCGAGCCAAACGCTTGTCAGCCCATGTTCGCGAATAAGATCGCGATTTTCGGGCATTGTCCAGGCCCCCCCGCCAAGAGAAAGGATACGAATGTCAGTCCGCTGCAGCGATCGTTTCAGATTATCGGTCTCTATGCGTCGATACGCCTCTACGCCATCCGAATCGATTATCTGGGCGATCTTTCGGCGTTCGCTCGATTCGATCACATTGTCCAGATCTATCCGTTCGCAGCGCAGCAAGTATGAAAGGTGCCGGGCGACGCTGGATTTACCGACGCCCATAAAACCTGTCAATGCTATTCGTTTTAGCTCGTTCATCAAAATTTCGTCCGGGCGGAAACGCGTCAGCAATGGAATGTGCTTTTAAGAAAAGAATACTAGTCTACGCTCCCGTTTCGCCCCTTAAACTGGCAAGAGTTTCAAAAAAAGCGGGAAACGAAACCGCCGCGCAGTCAGCACCAACTATTTCGGTTTCGCCGCTCGCAAAAAGCCCTGCGACCGCGAACGCCATTGCTATACGGTGATCGCCAAACGATTGGATAACTGCTCCTTTCAGTTCCGACCGCCCCACCCGCAGTCCATCCGGAAACTCCTCGATGTCAGCATCCATTCGCCTTAGATTTTCCACGACTGCGGAGATTCTATCAGATTCCTTTACGCGAAGTTCCGCCGCATCCCGTATTTCCATGCCATTTTCGAGCTGCGTCGCGAAAACGGCAATGATAGGGATCTCGTCTATCAGATTAGCGATGACCGGGCCGTGTAACAAATTTGAGGAATTCGTGCGCCGTATGCCGCCTTTTACCGTTAACGACGCAACCGGTTCGTTACAAATTTGCTTTTGATCGGAAATAACAATATCTGCCCCGAATCTCATCAAGACATCGATGACAGCGGTCCGCGACGGGTTCAGCCCGACGTTCGACAAAACGATCTCCGAACCCGGCAGACATGCGGCCGCAACCAGAAAAAATGCCGCCGATGAAATGTCGGCCGGGACATTCATATCTTTTGCCGTCAGCGTCGCGGTGCCCGAAATAGTGAGTTTATTACCGCTCTCATCATGATCTTCGCGCAATTCCGCGCCTAGCCAGCGAAGCATGCGTTCGGTGTGGTCGCGGGTCGGCGTTTTTTCGATCAACGAAGTTTCGCCGTCGGCATTCAGACCTGCCAAAAGAATGCATGATTTTATTTGAGCAGACGCGACCTTTAACTCATGCTCGGCGGAAACCAAGGGGTTTTTACCGTGAATCGTTAGGGGAGCGTGATTTTCAAGCGCCTCTATTTGAGCACCCATCCGTTGCATCGGTTCGATCACACGCTTCATCGGCCGCTTTTGCAGCGATTCGTCGCCGATCAAAACCGAATCGAAATCCTGCCCGGCCAGTACACCGGAAAGCAGCCGCATTGTCGTCCCGCTGTTTCCGCAATCGAGGTTCGTTTCGGACTTGAAAA
This sequence comes from Pyrinomonadaceae bacterium, assembly GCA_014379075.1. Classification (GTDB taxonomy): domain Bacteria; phylum Acidobacteriota; class Blastocatellia; order Pyrinomonadales; family Pyrinomonadaceae; genus OLB17. Next base: position 6,249 of record JACMMN010000083.1, read on the forward strand.
ACCCGGTTTTCCCGACGCCTTTGATCATTACATCTGTACCGTCCCGCATGATCTCAACACCCAAAGCTTTCAAACACATTAGCGTCGAAGCGCAATCCGCGCTCGTTGCAAAATTACGGATGGAGGTTTCGCCGTTTGCCATTGCGGACAATATGGCCGCGCGGTGCGAGATCGATTTATCTCCTGGCAGTTCGATCATGCCGCGGATATGTTTTGCGGGCTGAATCAGCATATTAAACATTCTAGACCGAATAATCGTCGTTTGTCTTGACAGCAGACGCGCTAAACATTTAACTTACAAACAAAACATTGTGTCTGAAACAAAAGAGCTTACATTACCGAGCCGGATCGAATCGGTCGACCAGGCGGCCCTCGAAGCGGACGAATTTGCTAAAAGTGTCGGCTTGGACGACGAATTTATATCGGCCATCGATCTCGCCGTCCGCGAATCCGTCGCCAATGCAGTAAAGCACGGCAATAAATTCGACGAAACCAAACAGGTCGAGATCAAGTTTTCTAGATCCGCTGAGGGATTCGAGGTACAGGTTCGCGATTTCGGCGCGGGGTTCGATCCCGCGGACATCCCCGACCCGACAAATCCTGCGAATTTACTGAAGGCGTCGGGCCGCGGCATACTTTTTATGCGTTCATTTATGGACGAGGTCGAGTGGTCGAACCACGATGGCGGCGGGCTGATCGTAAAAATGCTCAAAAAACAATAAAACTCTTTTGTTTCGTGGACTTTTCCACGTGGATTGGTCTAAAATCCGTTATCAAAACTTTAATTTATTTAAACTGAGGAGATAAACATGGCTGATATCACTATTTCGGAACGCCAGGCGGGCGATGTAACGATACTTGATCTGGATGGCAAGGTAACGATCGGCGAAGGAAGCGTCGCGCTCCGCACGGCTATCCGGCGTCTGCTCGGCGACGGGAAAAACAAGATCCTGATGAACCTGGGCGGCGTAGGCTACATCGATTCGAGCGGGATCGGCGAACTGGTTTCGAGCTTCACCGCGGTAAACAAAGAAGGCGGGACGTTAAAACTTTTGAATCTGACCCAAAAGATCCAGGATCTGCTTGCGATCACAAAGCTCCTGACCGTTTTCGACGTATTCGACAGCGAAGCCGATGCCCTCGCCAGCTTCGAATAGTCCGCAAAGTTGCAGGGTCTTACATAGTAAGAATTTAGCCGCAAAAGGCAAAAGAGGCGCAAAGAATATTTTTTTGCGCCTTGTGGCTTTTTGAGGCTATTTTCGTTTCGAATTTCGATTTGGCGGTCTTTTCGAGTATAGGCAAAGGTGTTTTGTCGTTAGTTGACCGATCAGGTCGTTCAACTTTTTACTCACCGCCGATCTTGGTTCGTAACAGAAGCAAACACCGATTTGTCCCGAGCTGATCAGCGAGTCTGTCCGACTTCATTTGATGAAGCCGACGAAATCAATTATTCTGCGTTGGTTGTAGATGTTTTCCATCTCGGCAAGCGGAAATCCAAAGAGCGGCTGGAACGCTCTTCCAACTTTGATCGTGCAAACAGACCTGATCACAACTTACGTCGGAATCGGCTCGAATCTTGGAGATCGGGCAGGAAACCTGCTTCTCGCGGTTCGCGGGTTGATGGAGGCGAGCTTTGTCGTCAGCAAGCTTTCGGGAGTTTACGAAACCGAGCCGGTCGATATCGCGGATTCCGATAACTTTCTTAATATGGTCGCCGAGATCAAGGTCGGCAGCGTCTCGCCGTCACAAATGCTGGCCCGAATGCTCCGCATCGAATATCTGCTCGGCCGAAAGTACAAATCGCAAAAGAAACCCCGCACGATCGATCTTGACTTGCTTTTCTACGGACAGGAAAATTTCGATACGGAATTTCTGACGATTCCGCATCCGCGTATTCATGTCAGGAATTTCGTACTCGTTCCGATGAATGAGATCGCACCCGGCTTCATTCACCCGACACTGCACAAAGATATCCGGACTCTCCTAAGTGATTGCACCGATAATTCCCATGTTGTGCGCTGGAACGCTAATTTTACAGTCTCGTCCGGATTATCTTCGGGCCAAAACGACGGTCGTCAAGAGATCCGTTGAAATAAGAGATCCAGGGCGAGAATTCCTTCTTGTTCCGTGGTCAAAGTTCTTTTTACCACTGAACCAGACGAATAATAAGGAACAAGATGAACAGGACGAAATGAATGAGAAGCTAAAAGTTCTGCGTTGACGGAAAGCCAAAATGGCCCGACGCCTTAAACTAGACTTAAATTTCACAAACGGCTAGACTTAGTAGAAATTTATGGCCTATCTAAAACCCGATCAGCCTGAAAAAGTTTATGTTCCGAATCTCCGCACGGCGAAGGAGAAGGGCGAAAAGCTGGTATGCCTAACCGCTTACGATTACCCGACCGCCCGCATCGTTGACGAAGCGGGCGTCGATATCATCCTCGTCGGCGACAGCATGGGCAATGTCATTCACGGCTATGGGAATACGATTCCGGTCACACTTGACGAAATCCTGTCCGCGACCAAGGCCGTAAAACGCGGATCTACTCACGCATTGATCGTTGCCGATATGCCTTACGGCAGCTATCACACGGGCGATAACAAAGCAGTGCGAAACGCGATGAAGCTCTTGAAATACGGCGGTGCCGAGGCCGTAAAGCTCGAAGGCGGCCGCAACCGCGTCGATCTCGTCAAACGCCTCGTCGATGAAGAAATTCCTGTGATGGCGCACATCGGCCTGACGCCTCAGTCGGTTCACAAACTCGGCGGCTACCGCGTCCAGGGCAAAACCGCCGTCGATGCGAAC